>NZ_CP117267.1:3612500-3709686 GCF_007000325.2 Rhizobium rhododendri
TTGAAATCGGTTCTGTAGCGGCCGATTTCCCGCCACTGCTATTTCCAATGTTTGCCGCGAGTAATCATGAACGTCACCAAGAGCGGCTATATCTTCACGATCGTCGCTATCACGCTTTTTTCCATCCAGGACGGCATATCGAAGCATCTGGCCGGCGCCTATCCTCCTTTTCTGGTGGCAATGATCCGCTACTGGACATTCGCCCTGTTTGCCATCGCCCTTGCCGCCCGTTCACGCGGCGGTCTCGCGGTGACGGTGCGCACCAGGCGCCCGTGGCTGCAGATCCTCCGCGGCCTGCTTCTTGCGGCGCAGATCGTCATCGTCATACAGTCCTTTGCGATGGTGGGGCTCGCCCGTTCCCAGGCGATTTTCTCTTCCGGCCCGTTGATCGTTGCGCTGCTATCGGTGCCGATCCTCGGAGAAAAAGTCGGCTGGAGGCGCTGGACGGCGATTTTCGTCGGTTTTCTCGGTGTGTTGCTGATCCTCAAGCCGGAAAGCGGATTTTTCGACGTCCGGTTTCTGGTTCCGTTGTCCTCCGCCCTGCTGTTCTCGTTCTACGTCATCGTCACCCGCCTGGTCAGCCGGCAGGACGCGTCGATGACCAGTTTCTTCTACACCGGCGTGGTTGGCGCCATCGCCATGAGTTGTATCGGGCCGTTCTTCTGGATGCCGCTGACGCCCCATGACTGGATCTGGATGGGGCTGCTCTGCCTGACGGGCATGTCGAGCCATTACTGCCTGATCCGCGCATATGACCTGCTGGATGCCGTCGTCATCCAACCGCTGACCTATCTGCAGCTGGTCTACGCCGCCATCATCGGGGTCGTCGTGTTCGGGGAGGTCTTGACGGCAAACATGGTGGTTGGCGCAGCAATCGTGGTCGCAGCCGGGATGTTTACCGTGTGGCGGGAAAATGTCCTCGCCAAACGAAGGGCCGGGCACTGAGGCCCGGCCGCGCAAGGATCAATTGTCGTGGTAGTATGACGTGTAGCGCGAGTAGTAATATTCACTCGAGCCGTGGGCACGATACAGCTTCATCTTCTCCGTATCGACCTTGTTGAGGATGACGCCTGCGCACTTGCTGGCGATTGCCGGTTCCGAGGTAAACATGCTGCGGACAACCTTGCGCGATGTCTTGCCCCACTCGACGACGAACAGGAAGGCGTCGATTTTGGGGCTGATTGCCCGCGCATCGACGACGGGTCCGAGCGGTGGAAGGTCGATAACGATATAGTCGAAGTTCGCCCTCGCCATGTCGAGCAGCGCATTCATCGCCGGTGACGACAGCAGTTCGGACGAGTGTGGCACGCGCCGCTTGACGATGGCGGGCAGGAAGGCGAGCTTGGTCTTCTGGTCGATAAGCAGCAGATCCTGGATGGGTCTGCGTTCCAAAAGTGCTTCCAGCAGGCCGGCCTCGGCATGCCGGCCGATGCTCCGGGTGGCACCAGGATTGCGCAAGTCGGCGTCGATCAGCAGTGTTCGCGCACCTTGCATCGCAAGCAACTGCGCAAAGTTCATCGAGATCGTCGATTTCCCTTCGCCCGGAAGGCTGGACACGATGCCGACGACTTTGGCCATTCGCTCGCCGCTTTCGACATCGATTGCGATCTTGGCGCTGCGCATCGTCTCCGCGAAGGCTGAAAGCGGATGCTCGGCAACATAGTTCGAAACGCCGTTCACCTGCCTGATACTGCGCGGATGATCCTGCACGATCTCGGCGGCAGTCACCGGTTTGACGATCGGCGCGATGCCGAGATACTCCTGATGCAGGCTGTCGCGCACCTGGTCGCCGGTGCGGAAGAAGCGGTCACGGAATTCCCTGAACACCCCGATGCCGCCACCGACGATGCCGCCAAGGATGATCGACAGTGCAAGCACGATGATCTTCTTAGGCTTGCTCGCGCCGATAGGGAAAGTCGCCTTGGTGATCACGCGGGCTTCGGTGATCGGAAACGACTCCTGCTGCGAAGCCTGCTGGTAGCGGGTGAGGAAGCTCTGGTAGAGATCGCGGTAGGTATCGCGCGTCCGCTCCAGTTCGCGCAATTGCACCTGCGCATCGCTGGCCGTCGCCGAAACCGTCGTCGCCGAGGCAACGCTGTCGGCCAACGACTTCTCGCGCGCCTTGGCGACATCGAGGTCGTTGCGATAGCTCTGGGCAATACGACCGAGCTCCTCGAACATCAGGCGCTGGTATTCCTGCATTTCACCACGCAGACGCACCGCCTGCTCGTGATCAGGCCCAAGCCGGCGGGCAATGTCCGCCTGCATCTTCGAGGCGTCGAGGTACTTCTTGCGCAAGTCGTTGATCGTCGTGCTTCCCAGCACATCGGAGACGACAGCATCCATGTTCTTGGACTGGATGATGGATTCGACGCGGTCATATTTTGCCTGCGCGGCTGCCGTGTCGCCTTGCGCAGTCGTCAGCGCAGTATTCAGCTGTGACAGCTGCTGGTCGCTGACAAGCTGGCCACTGGTCTCCACCAGTCCGTTGTCGGCCCGGAATTTCTGGACGGCCAGGTCGGATGCGAGCGACTTCTTGCGCAGTTCCTCGATGCGGTCCTGAAGCCAGTCGCTGGCACGCCGGGTCGCGTCGTATTTCGAATTCAGCTTGTCGACGAGGTAGGCGTCGGCGATGCCGTCCGCGATCTGCTGGGCGAGCTTGGGCGAGGGCGATGTGTAGCTGATCGAGAGCACGAAGGAGCGGTTGACGCGCTCGACAAGCATGTTCCGCTCGATCTGGGCTGCAGCATTCTCCAGTTTGACTTCGGCTTCATCGACAGGAACTGGGGGTGTTCCAAGCCCAAGCCAGGATTTGATCTTGATCGACCCGATGAGCTTGCTGATCCAGGAGGGGCCCTTGCCGACGAAATCGGGATTGTTCAAGAGGTCGAGCTTCTGGATAACGGCAACCGCAATCGTGTCCGATCGAAGCACTTCGACCTGGGTGAGGATGTTGCCTTCTTCGTCCACGGACCCCGGTGGCACGGTCGTGTCCGTCATCTGGTTGACGATGGTGGACGTGCCATGGTCGATCAGTACGCTGGTGTTTGCCGTATACTGCGGCGTGGCCAGCAGCAGGTAGACGATACCCAGCACGATAAAGGCGCCGATGGCAGCGGCAACGACCTTCCATTGCCGCCGGGCGGCAGCAAGGATGCGGTCGAGATCGATGATCTCGGAAATCTCGTCGTGGTCGAAGCCGGCCCAGCTGTCGGTGTTGGACTTTTTGGGTGATAGCAAAGAGCGATCTCCTACTCTCGGTGGCTGAGCGTTTCATCCTCCGGCCACGCCGGAGGAGCACATAAAAGAGGCAAAAGCCCTGGGTCTGGCCGGTCTTGCCGAGCCGCGTTTCAGGCGGCCCGGCAAATTTGTCGGTCTATAGTTCGCGTATCGATTTGCGCGTCGTAACGGCATCGCTCGTCGTCCCCGCCGCCGTCGATGTGACGGAGTTGGCGATGTCGAGGAACTTCAACAGTTCGACGGAGTCGGAGTTGGAGATGTAGATGACATCCTTGTCCTCCATCGCGAACTTCTGAGCAGCAAAGAAGCCGGCTGGATCACGCAAGTTGGCACGGAAAACGACAGGCACCAGTTCGTCGCGGAAGTGCGTGGTGTCGACTCCCATTTGACGCAGCAACGTCTTGTCGACCAGGCGGTACAGCAGCACCTGCGCCGGATTTGCCTGCGTATCGAGCGCGCCTCCGGCCTTGCCCAGACCATCCGCCAGGGTCAGGTTTTCATCGTCGAAGGTGTAGCGTCCGTTGGCGCCGGTCGCACCGAAGGCGACGTAGCTACGCGGATGGTGATCGGCAATGACGGTGTCCATTGGCGACACGAAGATGTTTTCGGACGGGTTCTTCAGCAGTGTCTCGTAAGGAACGGTGACGGTCTTGCCCCGGCGCTGCAGGGTGATGTTTGTTTCCATCGCCGCAGTCGACAGGCCACCGGCCTGAGAAATGGCATCAAGCACGCGTTCACCGGCCGGGCTGAGTTCTACCTTTGCCGGTGCGTTTACGTCGCCGAGAACGGAGACCTGGCTTGAGTTGCTGGTAACCGTCGTGATCACCACCTGAGGCTCGATTGCCCGGCTGGAGAGCTTCTTGACGATATCCGCCTCGACCTGCTCCTTGCGCTTGCCGGCAGCGACGATGCGTCCGGCATAGGGAACGCTGATCGTTCCGCCACGGTCGATCGTCTGACTTGGAATGGTCACGAAATTGCCGGCGCGGCTGCCGGCATCTGCGGGAATGAACAGGCCCCCTGCCTGGGATTCAAAGATCGTCACCTGCACCACGTCGCCATAGCCAAGCGGGATGTCAGGAGCAGAGGAACGCGAAGTGCCGAAGGTTGCCTTCAGCGATGAACTTGCTTTCCCGTCGAAGTATTTCAATGTGTTCTGGTTGAGGTCGACCAGTGCGTAGTCGATGCCGACCTTGCGGTCTTTCGACGAAACCTTGACGAGTGCCTGGGTGTCGATCAGGCCGGCATCTGGTCCTGAGCGAGGGAGCGACGTGCAGCTGGATAGCATGACCATCAGCGCAACAACGGAGCCTCGACGTATACGGATAGTGGTCTTCATGCCCAATCCCATCTTCATCCCCCCGTAAGCAGCCCCCTGGGCAGATCGATAGCAGGCTTTATTTATAAATTCGATGAGCAACCGGCCGCGCCACTTCAGCTTTTTGCCAGTGGCACCATGGAAGACGATCGGCGGAGTGGGATTTGGCGTGGAGAATGACAATCCTGCTTGCGACTGGATCGTGGAAGACGTCCAGTCCTTCATCGCAGGTACGCTGTCGGTTACAAACAAAGCATTCATAGATCGCGGTACTCTTTATTCGCCTGCATCAGGCTCGGGATAACGAAAACACATGGCAGCTCGATGTCAGTTGGCATCAGACGAACCTCCTCAGGATAGTCTTGCGGAACGGGATCTCGATAAATCGGCAGGTGAGCCAGCCCAGGATCACGGCAGCGACGATCGCCGCCAGGAAGCATAGCCAGCTTGCAACGGGCATTGTCGGATCGATGCCCAGGACTAGCGGTGCCAGTTTCATCCACAAGCTGATCCCCACGATGCTGACCAGGGCGTGCGTCATATACAAGCTGTAGGAAATCTTGCCCAGAAACAGGGCAGGTCGGTTTGTGAACACAAGCGCGGACCCCGGAGATTGCAGGACGGCGAGGACGAGAACCGGCGCCAGCAGCACTGAAAACGAGGCGATGGACGGAACGCTCAAGATAACGAGAAGCGCGGCGATGACTGCCCAGACGGTCCATCGGGCGGACAAAAAGTGACTATAGGAGAGATTGAGGCGAAACAGCGCCATCCCGGCAACAAATAGCGGCAGCACGCGCAGCAGGACCACGGGCGAGTTGGTCGGATACTGATCGGTGTGCATGTCGATGTTGTAGAGCGCGAACGCGCCGAGGCAGCAGAGCGTCAAGATCACCACGGAAAAACGCGCGCTCCACCGGCTGGCAAGAACCGCCACGAACGGAAAGATCACATAGGCATGCCATTCGGCACTGATCGACCAGGACGGAAAATTCCATGTCCGATGATCGATCCAGGGACCATGCAGCATGAAAAATGCCGCGAGCGCGGAATTCCATGAGTAGCGCCCATCGATCGAGGTGAAATCCGGTTTGGCGTGAATGAACGGCAGCAGCGCCAGTACCAGGATGCCCATGGCAAACAGGTGCACGGGATAGAGGCGCGCGATGCGGGCCGCAAAGAAGTCGCGAAAGTCCGCCCAGCGCACTTTATCTGAGAATGCCGTTCCATAGACGTACATCATCACAAAGCCGCTCATGATGAAGAACACGTCTACCGAAAACCAGGCCTGCGACAGGATCGGCAGATAAGCCGTCAGGGTGCTCGCGACCTGCGCGAACGGATCCTGCAGGTGATACACCACGACGAAAAGTGCGAGGATGCCGCGAAGGCCATCCAGTTGCTCCAGTCGTGCACGGCGCTGCTTCGGCGCGTTTCCACCGCGAACGTCGGTCGCTGGCGCCGCGTCTGCATTGGCTACGGCTATCGCTGCTGCTTGCGAGGTCATGCAGAAAATCCTCCTGTCAGAGGATTAGTAAAGCAAGCGGCGTGCCGTGTGCGGATACGGGAGACTTTATCGCTCAAGCGGCGTTCTCCTCGGCTGTCGCGGCGAACTCGGGCGTCGCCTTGTCCTCGACCAGGAAGGCTGCCAGCCACATCGCTCCCGCAAGGCAGGCGTGACTTGCAAGGAACGCCATCACCAGGCCGGGAACGCCGGCAATGTTCACCCCGAGTGCCATTAACAGTCCGAAACCGAAAGTGGCGCAGAGCGAGATGAAGGCGCGAATGCCCTGCTTTCCCGCACCGGTGAGCGCGTCGGCCGGCGGATATTGCAAGGCGATCAGCGGCAGGGCCAGCCCGAGCATCGCAGAGATATTCGCCATGCTGGCAAAGTCCTTGCCGAGCGCAAAGGGCGCAAGGTAGCCGGCGGCAGCGACTGCGATGCTGGAGGCAATGCCCACTCCGAAGAGCATGGGCGTAATCTTCAGCGCATAGCTGCGGCTCGCAGCAAGTCCGCTTTTGCCGTGAACGAAGAAATTGGGATAGGTGATGCGGGTGACCACCTGGAGGGGGAACAGCCCGAGCGCCAGCACGCGCGAGGCGGCGCCGTAGATCCCGACGCTGGCCGCATCGGCGAAACGGCCGAGAATGATGCGGTCGAAGTTTCCCTGCGATGCACGGGCCGCCTGGTTGACGCAGAATGCGCCGCCGGCCTTCCACTCCTGTCGCTTCAGCATGAAATCCGGGCGCCCGTAGAGCTTCACCACGAGCGCGATGTAGACAAGCGAAGTCACTGCGCATTGTGCAAACGCGACTTCTATCCAGCCGCCTAGATCGGTCAGCCCCAGAAGGCCGAAATAAACGAGTGCAAGCAGCATCCGCACGGAGGCTGTGGTCAGCCGTATCCAGCCCGCCCTTACGGTATGGCGATGCGCAACCATGATCAGCTCGACGGACGCGGCAATTCTGTTGAGCGCCACTTCGCCGACAATGATTGCCAGCACATGCCAAATCTCGATCTGCGTCTGCATGAAGCTGACAGCAACGACCACACCGGCGGCAACGACGACTGGGAACGTGGCTGCAGCAAGAAGCAGGAGGTTGCCGAAATAGGACGAGAATTTCTGAGGTTCGCGCGACACCGCCCGAACCAGCAGGTCGGCGCCGCCGAAGCCGACGAGTTCGACGCTGACGACCGTGACGGCAAGGATCGCCGTGTAGGAGCCGAAAGCCTCGACGCCCAGACCGCGTGCCGTCACCGCAAAGGCCACTAGCTGCACGGCAAGTGCCGACACCGTCGGCATCAGGGCGCCAACGAAGGTCATCAGTTTGAAGCGGCTCTCGAGATGACGGACAAACGTCATCAGTCGTTTCAGCATGCCTTCCCGGCTCCTTGCTTGGTCCTAAAACAGGCGGGCGTGTCAGCCCGTCCTCGCTGCATCAGCGGCAAACCCTGCCGCTGTCTTCCGGTTTCTGGGTGTCAGACGACTTGGCTTCGTCGGGCTTCGGCCTAGCATATTCTACAAAGACATCACCGAAATGTGCATTGTAGCGACCGCGAACCTTGTCGTATTCCAGCATCCAGCCCAGCATTCGAGATTCAGGCTCGCGCTGCAGGAGAGGATAGAGAACCAGCCGCGCTGTCAGCCCGAGTGTCTTCGCCAGGCTTTTGCGCCCGCCGCCACCGAGGCTCTCCCAGCGGACGGCATGGTTGCCGACGCGAAAACGTCGCTGCCGCATCCAGGCGATGGAAGCGCGAGATTGCGGCACTTCCTCATAGACGAAGGCTTCTTCCGACCATGCCATCTTCATGCCGGCAAAGAACAGGCCACGGAAGAACACCGTGTCGCCGCCGCCCGAAAGTCCGAATTCCTCATCGAAAAGCGGCCTCGGGATGGCCGCTACAGCTTGCAGGTCGATCAGGAAGTTGCAGGTGCAGAACACGAACGGCTTGCCGTTCAGGAACTGCTTATCCACTGACCAGTAGCGGGAATATTTGCGCAGATGGGCTGCGTTGTCCGGGAATACCGGGCGCACCGGACCGCCGACCACGGCAGCGCCCTCGGACGCTTGTGCCTTCAGCATTTCGCTGAGCCACTCCGGCGACGGCCATTCGTCGTCGTCGATCATCGCGACGAACCGCAGGTTCAGCTTTTCGGCTTCGTCGAAAACGGCATTGCGAGCTGCCGAAATGCCTGGATGTGTCTCGATCCTGTAGTGGACCTTCAGTCCCGATTGCGCGGAAAATGCGGCAACGCTCGCAGCAACAGCGGGATCCTGCCCGTCATTGTCGGCGATGATGATCTGCGGCGGCGACGACAGTGCCTTGGCGCTGATGGCAATGTGATCGAGAAGCCTCATCAGCGATGGCAGGCGCTTATAGGTGCACAGGCCAACCGCCAGACCCTCGCGGGGCCCCTTCGTACTCACATGTGTGTCAGGTGTCGTCACGGTCTCTCCTTGACGTTAAGTGTATCGCGCGGTGCTTCCGCCGAGCAGGCCGACGGCCCGTCCCGCATAATGCGCCGTTGAAAGCATTCCCTGTGCGACCGCGTTCCGGTCACGGCGAAATCCGGCGCCGATCGTTCGCAGCAACGAAGAAGCAAAGCCCTTGAACGCTGTGGTGTATGTCTTGCGCGGCCCGTCGTAGAACCGATCGATCTGCGACATGTAGATCCCGGTCGTATAATATCGCGAGAGCACGCTGCCATGCGACAGCCTGTTTTCAGGTGTCGGCTCGAAGACGACCGCCTCGTCGCACCAGGCGATCCGGCCGCCGCTCTGCCTTACCCTGCGGAACAAATCGTAGTCCTCGCCCCCGGACGCACTGTATTCGTTGCGAAACAGAGGTGCCGGTGCAAGCGTCAGTAATTTTCGCGAGATCAGCAGGTTTTGTGTTGTGTTCAGTGAATCCACCAGGCCGGTCTTCCAGCGCCGACGCCGGGCAAAAATGCTGTTGCGGGCGAGAATGTTTGCGCCCTCGGGCAGCACTCCCTCGACCGGCCCGCCGGTGAGATGGGCATCAAAGGTTTCGCCGCACGCGACGATACGAGCCAGCCAGCCTTCGGACACGTAGCCGTCATCGTCGAGCATCGCCAGCCAGCGCCAATCCGGCACAAGATCGGTCACCGCGCTCACCAGCCCGTTGCGCACCGGAGCCAGCCCACGCTCCGGAATTGGGACATAAAAACAACGCGGAAAATCCGCCGCAAAGGCAGTGACAACTGCCTTCGTATCGTCGGAACATCCGTTGTCCGCTACAACCAGCCATACGCTCTGGTTAATTTCGTTAACCAAACTCGACAGAAGTTTTTGCAGCAGTTCCGGCCGCTTAAAAGTGGGAATGCCGATCACAATATCAGCCATCTAGTGCAATCTCGTTTGTCAAGGTTGTCGTCCTAGCCTGGGTCCAGTCTATAGTGCAATGCAGCATTAGGCTATGGCAAATCGGTAAATTTTCCTCTACAGTCCGCTTCTAAGTGCGGGTCTTTGGCCGGTTATTCAATGAATATGCTATTATTATCAATAGCATATCTCTCGGTGCAGGCCTGTCGAAGATGTCGATGCGTAAGCCCTCGGAACACCACCTGAGAAACCAAGCGGGATGGGAATTTAGATGGTTCGAAGTGTTTTGGTTGCTATTCCGACGCTGAACGAAGCTGCTCATATAGAGGCTGTCCTGGATCAGCTTTACGTCGATCTTCCCGACTGCAATATACAATTTGTAATTGCAGATGGCGGAAGCACGGATGGCACGGTGGAGGTCGTTCGACGCCTCGAAAAGCAGCGTGATCATCTTTCGCTCGTTCACAATCCGCAGCGTCTCCAGAGCGCCGGCGTGAACCTCGTCGTGCGCCAGTTTGGACAGGATAAGGACGTGTTGGTTCGTTGCGATGCACATGCGTCTTACCCGAGGGGCTTTCTCCGCTCACTGGTCAATAGCCTGCAAGGGGTCGAAGCAGACTCCGTCGTCGTGCCGATGGATTCAGTCGGAAACGGCTGCCTGCAGCGCGCCGTTGCCTGGGTTTCGGACTCGCCGATAGGCTCAGGTGGATCTGCGCACCGGGGCGGTCGCCAGAGCCGTTTCGTCGATCACGGCCATCATGCCGCTATGCTGATGGAAAGTTTTCGCCGCGCAGGCGGATATGAAGAGACGTTCACCCACAACGAGGACGCGGAATTCGATTGCAGGCTGCGCGCGCTCGGCGGCAAGATCTATCTCGATACCGATATCCGCATCGAGTACCAGCCGCGAGCAACATTCGCCAAACTTGCCAGGCAGTATTTCAATTACGGCAAGGGTCGCTCCCGCACTGTTCGCCGTCACCCGACATCGTTCAAGATCCGCCAGTTCGCCGTTCCGGCTTTCATGAGTGCCTGCGCTGCGGCAATCGTTCTGAGCCCGCTGTTTCCACTGCTGCTGATGGTGCCGGCCTTCTATGTCTTCGTACTGGCGGTGACCTCGGTTGCCATCGCCTTCAACAAGCGATCTGCCTGCGGCCTGCTGGCCGGGCCCGCCGCTTTTACAATGCATGCCTCATGGGCACTTGGCTTCATCACCGGGATCCTGACGCTGCGGGAAACCCAGTGGCAGCCGGACAAGGCCTATCGTGGGCTGGGAGAAGCTGTTTGAATTCCGTGACGGAAAAAACGCCCGTGCGGGCCTTGCTGATCGACCCCTCGCTGTTCACGCCGGCCTACGACGCCGGATTGACGCGGGGTCTGCGCGCTGTCGGTGTCGCGCCCTATTGGGCAGCGCGGCCGTTGCGCAAGGGGGAGCAATCCGAGATCACCGTCGCCGATATCGGCATTACATTCTATCGCGGCGTCGAAGCTATCCCCGCGAAATGGAACAAGCTGCGCGGTCTGGCCAAAGGCCTGTCGCACATCGTCGATCTGGTTCGCTTGGTAACCCATGTCCACCGTCGCCGCCCGGCGGTCATGCACGTGCAATGGGCCGTCCTGCCTTTGTTCGATGCCTTGGCGATGCGCCTTGTGCGCCGTGTTTGCCCGGTCATCATGACCGTCCACGACACGGTACCATTCAATGGCGAGAAAATCTCCTTTCTGCAGAACTCTGGCTTCGATATGCCGATTGCTGCTGCGGACCACGTCATCGTCCACACTCGCGGCGCTCGCCAGAACCTGATTGCGCGCGGCATTGCCGAAGGTAAGGTCTCTATCGTCCCGCATGGCCCGCTGACGCTCAATGTCGAACCTGCTCCTCTTGCGCCGGGTGCAATCCGCGATCCGCGCTGGACGTTCGTTATGTTCGGGCAGATCAAGCCCTACAAGGGCCTGGATGTGTTGGTCGAGGCGCTCGGTCAATTGCCGCCGACCCTCCGTCAGCGTGCCCGCGTGGTCATTGCCGGCGCCGCTCATATGGACATGGCGCCGATCAGCCAGCGTATTGCGGCCCTCGGTCTGGAGGATGTCGTCGAATTGCGCCTTGGCCGGCTGGACGAAACCCAGATGGCGTCGCTTTTCGAGGAGGCCGACAGCTTCCTCTTTCCCTACCGACAGATCGATGCCAGCGGTGTCTACTTTCTGCTAAAGCCGACCGGCAAATGGATGATCGCATCCGACGTCGGTATCTTTGCCGAAGACATGCAGGAGGCCAACGGCGCGCTGGTGCCACCGGCGGATGCCAATGCGCTTGCGGCAGCCCTTGCCGATGCCATCGAACGCCGTCCCGAGATCAGGATTACCGCCGGCGGCGATTGGACCAGCATCGGCGAGCGCACCTTGGAAATTTATCACGAGGCGATGCGCCAGCGCGGCGCCGTCGTGGCTGGCCTGCCTTCGCCAGCCCGTTCCTCCCTCTAGTCCCAGAAGGGTTCTTCCCACTTGCAGCAGCCCCAGAAGAAGCAAATCCAGGAAATTCAGGTGCTTCGCCTCGTGGCGTCGATGATGGTGCTGATCAGCCATCTCCAGCACGAAGTGATGGATCAGTCATTTGTCGATACGGCAAACTTCAAGCCATTCGATCCGGTCTTCTGGGCCGGCGGTGTCGACCTGTTCTTCATCATCAGCGGCTTCATTATGTACCACCTGTCGCGCAACAGCTTCGGAAAGCCGGGCGCGCCGCTTCAGTTCATCCTGCGCCGCATCGTCCGTGTCGCGCCGCCCTATTGGTTCTTCACCATCGCCATGCTCTGCGCCATGGTGGTGTTTGCAAGCTCGATCCGCTACGGCAGCCCGTCTCTCGAACAGATCGTCGGCTCGTTCCTCTTCATTCCGTTGCCTGATCCTTACGGCCACTTCTATCCGGTCCTGATCCTCGGCTGGACGCTGAATTTCGAGATGCTGTTCTATGTCGTCTTCGCGATAGGCCTTTTCTTCAGCAAGGGCTGGGGCATGACCTGGGTCATCGCGGCGCTCCTGGTACTCGGCGGCTTGCCGTATTTTCACGTTGTCCAAACGCCACCGTTTGCTTTCTGGGCCAATCCTATCGTCTTCGAGTTCTTGTTCGGCATCGCGCTGGCGCATCTGCGCGACCGCGGCGTCCGCCTCGGCGCGTTGGCCGGCTGGTCGCTGTTCGTCGCCGGCATGCTGCTGATGGTGGTCTTCAAGTCGACAGGCCTGACCGAACTCGGCGGTCTCTGGCGGCCGCTCTGGATGGGGCTTCCCGCCTTCGTCGCCTGCGCCGGACCTGCCTTGCTCGATGAAAAGCTCGACAACGCCCTGAAGCCGCTGATGCGCGTTCTGGTGTTTGGCGGCAATGCATCCTTCGCGCTTTACCTGTCGCATCCATTCTCGATCAACCTGGTGGCGCTTGTTGCACCGCGCATCGGCATCCACAGCCCCTGGCTTTACATCTTCGTCGCCGGTGGCTTTGCTATGTTCGTGGCGGCCTTCGTCTACCTGTTGCTCGAACGGCCAATGACCGGCTGGCTGCACCGGCGCTTCTGGGGGCCGAAGGCGCTCAAGAGTTTCGACGTTCCGGCGGTGGGTCCAAGATGACGTGCGCTCGCTATCTTCATACGGCCACGACCCACACGCTATCGGGAGCCATCCATGACTAACGCCAAGGTCGCCATCATCACGCCGTCCTATCGCAACGATTTCGAGAACGCCGTCGACCTCTGCCGGAGCATCGATACTTTCTGCCAGTTCGACTTCGAGCACCTGGTCATCGTGCCCCAAAGCGACATGAAGCTGTTCGCCTCGCTGCAAGGGCCGCGTCGCCGGGTCATGGCGCGCGAAAGCATCCTGCGGCCACACGGGTTCATCAGGCTTCCCGTGCCGACTATCATCAAGCTGCCATTCGGCAAGACGCTGCGCCTCCGCGAGCAGTATTATCTGCCCGGCGTCGGACGGATAAGCGGTTGGCTGGTGCAGCAGATCGTCAAGCTCTGCGCGGGCGATCTTACCAAGGCCGACGTCTTCATCTTTGCCGACAGCGATGTCTTCCTGGTACGCCCGTTCTCGCTCGAAGCGCTGCAAAGCGGTGGCCAGCTCATCCTGCAGCAGCATGTGAGGGGTCGCGATCTCGATACGCACCGGCTCTGGAGAAAGACGGCGCACGAGCTTCTCGGCGTCGGCAAGCCCCGGGAGACCGAGCATTTCAACTATATCGGCCAGCTGATCCCCTGGGATCGCGCTACCCTCGATGGGCTCATTAGACGCATCCAGTCGGCAAAGGGCCCGGACTGGCAGCGCGCCATCGCCAAGGCCAAGACCGTCTCGGAATACATTCTCTACGGCGAATACGTCGTCGAGATCGCCGCCGTCGCCGAACCGCGCCCGATCAAGGACATGAAGCTCGCAAACTCCGTCTGGTCGCCGGATGCCGTGATCGACGTCGAGGCGATCATTGCGGCCATGGAGCCGGAAAATATTGCCGTCCACATCCAATCGACGAACCCGCTGCCCATCGCGGAAAGACGTGCAGCCATCGCGACAATCAGCGGCCGGGTCCTGGATCCGCAAGTTGCCTAGTTTCAAGGAAACAGCATGAACCGATCCCGCAAGATTCTCGCCATGCTCATCTCGCGCTTGCCTCACAAGGCTTTGCGCGCGGGAGCATACCGTATGCTGATGGGTTACAGCCTGGGCCGGGGGGCAAGCATCGGCTTCGGCGTGATCATCGCTGTCGACCGCTTTTCTTGCGGACCCGATGTCATCATTCGCCGCGGCACAAGCTTCGTGGGCCCCATTTCGGTGACGCTTGGCGAAGGCACGTTTATCGGCCGGTGGAACCGCTTCGAATGCGGTGACGCCGCTGCCGATCCGCGCCAGGCGCATATGGGCTATGCCCGCAGCTTCGAGACCGGGCGCGATTGCCTGATCAACGAAAGCCACCTGTTCGATATTCTTGGCAGCATCTCCATCGGCGACGGCACCTGGGTCGCAGGCTTTGCCTCGCAATTCCTGACGCACGGCGCGGGCACGATGAACCGTGACATCGTCATCGGCGAAAAGAGTTTCCTCGGCACCGCCGTACGCTTCGCCCCAGGCAGCGGTGTGGCCGACCGGGTGATCGTCGGCATGGGTGCGGTGGTCACGAAAAGACTTCCGGAGAGCGACGTCATTGTCGGCGGCTTGCCGGCCAAGGTGCTGCGCGTGCGCAGCGATGCCGATGTCTATTCATTCGAGCGGACGTGGTGAGGGTAAGCGCTCGATCGTGAGATCGGGCCCTGGGCAACGTCAAGGAACGAGTGCGGAATGAGCAATGTGAAATATCGCGGCGATATCGATGGCCTGCGTGCCGTCGCTGTCTTGTCGGTGATCCTCTACCATTTTCAGTCAGGTATTTTTCGCGGCGGTTTTGTCGGGGTCGATGTATTCTTCGTCATCTCCGGCTATCTGATCACCAGCATCATCAGCCGCGAGATGCTGGCCGGCCAGTTCTCCTTCATCAAATTCTATGAGCGGCGCGTACGGCGCATCTTTCCTGCGCTTGCCTTCATGCTGGTGGCGTCGGCCGTCGCCGCCTTCGTGCTGCTTTACCCGTCGGAACTGATCGACTACTCGAAAAGCATCATTTCGACGCTGACCTTCACTTCCAACTTCTACTTCTACGGTTTTCGCGGCTATTTCCTCAGCGATGTCGAGACCAAGCCGCTGCTGCACACCTGGTCGCTGGCTGTCGAAGAGCAATATTACATTTTCTTTCCGCTGCTCCTGCTCGGCCTCTATCGCTTCCTGCCGCGTTTCGTCACTGCAGCTATCGCCGTCATGGCTGTCCTTTCCTTCGGCCTCGCGCTCTGGCTGATGCACACGCAGCAGCCAGCGGCCTTCTATTTCTCTCCGCCGCGATTTTGGGAGATGCTGGCCGGTTCGCTGCTGGCGCTGGCAAAGATCCCCGTCTTTCCGCAGCGCATCCTGCGCGAGGGTGCCGGCGCGGCGGGTCTGTTTCTGATCCTTGCCGCCGGTCTCCTCTACAAGCCGACGACGGCCTTTCCGGGCATGACAGCCCTTGCTCCGGTGCTCGGGGCGACGCTGGTCATCTATTCCGGCTCCGGTCCGGCAACCCTTGTCAGCCGGCTCCTGTCGCTCAGGCCGATCGTCTTCATCGGCCTGCTCTCCTATTCGCTCTATCTCTGGCACTGGCCGGTTGCCGTCTTCTATCATCTGTTTGTCGAGAGGCCGCTCGAGCCTAAGGACATTGTCATCGTCGCGCCAATTACGGCGGTTCTTTCCTATGTGTCCTGGCGTTTCGTCGAGCAGCCTGCCCGTGATCGTGTTGCCGTGCCGCCAAGGCGGCTGTGGATCGCGAATTTCGCGATTTCGGCGCTCGGTATCGTCTTCGGCCTCTGGTGCATCGTGGCGTCCGGCCTGCCGCTGCGCTTTTCGCCCGAGGTCGACCGGCTGGCGACCTACCTGCAATATGATGACCGTGCTGCCTACCGCCGTGGTACCTGTTTCCTCGATGGCGAATTGCAGACGCCGGCCGATTACGACACGCAGTCCTGCCTTCGCTTTTCGGACACAAAGCCGAATTACGTTCTGATCGGTGACAGCCACGGTGCCCACTGGTGGAGCGGTCTCAGCAAGACGATGACCGACGTCAATCTGATGCAAGCGACGTCGTCGGGCTGCAAGCCGCTGATCTCGGGCAACGGGCTTAAAAATTGTCGCGCCTTTATGGAAGGTATCTATGACACGCTCGGCAAACAGCATCCTCAGGCCGTGATCATCTCGGCACGCTGGGTGGCAACCGACCTGCCGGACCTGCTTGCGACCATAGATCGGCTCAAGTCTTTCGGCAGCCGGGTCTACGTTCTCGGGCCGATCCCGGAATACAAGATCGGACTGGCGCGCCTTCTGACCACGCAGGCGCTCTGGGGATCGGCAGACCTTGCCCAGGAGAGGCGGGTGCCCGCCATGAAGACTATCGACGAACAGTTCGCCACTGCTCTGAAGACAACAGGTGCGACCTACGTTTCGATTTATGACCTGCTCTGCCCGCCCGGCACAGCCACATGTCAGACGACCACCGACTCCGGCGTGCCGATGCAGTGGGACTATGGCCATCTGACTGCGTCGGGATCCGTTGTCCTTGCCCGCCGTGTTGCACCGGAATTGATGCCTCACTGAAGTCGAAAATCATCGAGGATTACCCCATGAGCCACAGCCCTCTGAAAGCTTTCGCCACCGGTCTGCTCTTCGTCTCTTTTGGCGCCCAGGCCTGGGCCGCGGAGGAGACGATAACTTTGCCCGTTTCCTCAAAGCCGGCGACCGCGACATGCCAGCCGGCGACCGCCACCGGCGACGTGCCGGACGTGCACCTCACCCGCACCTTCTTCGACAATTTCGACAAGCTGGACCTTTCCGACAAGAAATGGACGCCGCACTACGATGGCGACTACAGCTGGATGACAAAGCGCACGTTGCAGGGCAACAAGGAGCAGGAAATCTACGTCGATCCGGGCTACAAGGGGCAGGGACAGAAGCCGGTCGGTATCAATCCCTTCAAGATCAAGGACGGCGTGCTCTCGATCATAGGCGACCGTACCCCCGATCAGTTCAAGCAGGCGCTCTACAATTACCAGTTCACTTCGGGTGTGCTGACGACCCGCCAGTCGTTCTCCCAGACCTACGGCTATTTCGAAATGCGCGCCAAGATCCCGGCTGGCAAGGGGCTCTGGCCGGCCTTCTGGCTGCTGCCGACCGACAAGAACAAATGGCCGCCTGAGCTGGATATTCTCGAGGTTGTCGGCCAGCAGTCCGACAAGATGGTGATGACCGCCCACTGGAAGGCCGGCGGTACCGGCGCCTATCAGCATTCCGGCTGCCGTGTGCCTTTTGCGCAGGCGACCACGGGTTTCCATACCTTCGGTGTGCTCTGGCAGCCGGATCGCCTGACCTGGTATATCGATCGCAAGCCCGTACAGGTCCTGACAACACCACCCGGCTATGACATACCGATGTACATGATCGTCAACCTGGCAATCGGCGGCAAGATGGTCGGTGTGGCGGATGCGGAAACGCCGCTGCCTGCCGCCTTCCAGATCGACAAGATTGCTGCCTACCAGATCGACGGGTTGCCACACCCGGGAGCAAGTAAATGACGCAGGCCTACATGGCTGAAGACGTCTACACACCGGTCTCGATGAAAGAGCGCGACTTGCCCGTGCTGGTAAGGCTCGGGCTGGTCGTGCTGCTCGTTCTCTGCCTGATCCAGTTCTCCGGTGCCTGGTACTGGGGCGGGGTGGATCTGACGCAGGAAGACCTGGAGGGCGTCCAGCCCTTCGGCGTGCCCTTCCGCTATGGTGTCTGGTTGTCGATCAGCATCGCCATCTTCTATTATTTCACCTCCCATTCCTACAAAGCTGTCGGCACGGCACTGATGCCGTTCCTGCCTTTTGTCGGTATGGGGATGATCTCCGGCATCCAGGGCTACTCGTTCATCAACTCGTTTCGCATCGAGATCTTCTGGCTGTTGATGGCGCTCAGCGGCACCATTATCGGCCTGCTCTTGCCTGCCAACCTCATGGCCCGGGTGATGTCACGCTATCTGACCGTAATCCTCATCCTGTCGATCGTGCTGGTCATCGCTGTCCCGAAAGCCGGCACGGAGGTCTACGGCGGCGCCAGCGTCTGGAAGGGAGCGTTCCAGCAGAAGAACTATCTCGGCGCCCTTGCCATGTGGGCCGCCGTCTTCGCCTTTTTCTTCTCGAAGGCCGTCGGCCGCTGGAAAAGCCTGCTGTTGTTTCTGGTTGCCGCCATCTGCCTAGTCGGCTCGGACTCGAAGGGGTCGCTTGCCGTCGCCTTTGCCGCCATCGGTTACTATGTGCTGCTGATGTCCATGTCGAGGTCGCGGCTGTCGCCCTTTATCGGATCGGCGGCGCTGATCGGCACGGTCCTGCTGCTGGCGGTGGGCGTCTATTTCCTTTGGGTCCCGATTACCGGCGCATTCGGTCGCGATGCCACGCTGACGGGACGAACGGATATCTGGATGGCCTATCTCGCCCGCGTGGTAGACCACTGGTTCCTGGGGCAAGGTCCCGGGGCCTTTACCTCCGTGTCTCCGGTGACGGAAGACCTGTTCTACCAACTGGCCGCGCTTGGCTCCATTCGCCAGCCGCATAACATTTTCATCGCAGTAGTCGGCGACGGCGGCGTGGTCGGGCTGTTTCTGTTCGTGTCCGCGCTCTTTTACGTAGCTTTCGTCCTGCCGTTCCAGAAAAGGACCTTCGAGGCGCGGCTCTGCGCAATCGGCGCCTTTCTCATCATCGTCGGCGGCATGGTGGAGGGCCGTGTCGGATACAATGCCAGCCTCGACAGCTTCTTCCTCTCGCTGCTGCTTGCCGCCAGGGTCCGGGCAGAGCGTGCAGTATTGCGGCGCCAGCGGCAATCCCAGGTCGCGACCGACGAGGATGCCCTGCTGGCGCCGTAAGTCTCAGGACGGCCCGGGAATTAACCCCGACGCCGGCGCAGCTGGTCGAAATAGACGATCAGGATGATCAGGAAACCGGTGATGACGCGCTGCCAGAAGGAATTCAGGTTGAGCAGGTTGGCACCGTTGTTGATGGTGGCGAGGATGAAGGCGCCGATCAGCGGGCCGTAGGCCGTGCCCACGGCTCCAAACAGGCTTGTGCCGCCGATAACGCTCGAGGCAATGGCCTGCAGCTCCCAACCGTCGGCCTGGGTGGCATTGCCGATAGCGATACGCGAGGCAAGCAGAATGCCCACGAAGGCTGCAAAAGTGCCCGAGAGGATATAGGCAAGGTAGATCATGCCCCTGACATTGACGCCCGAAAGGCGCGCCGCCTCCGGGTTGGAGCCGACGGCAAAGAGATAGCGGCCCCAGCGGCTGAGGTGCAGGAAGACGAAGGCCGGCACAGCCATGATGATAACCATCCAGAACAGGCTCGGCACGCCGAGGAAATCCGCGCGGGCAAAGTTGCTGAAGGCTTCATTGGTGATGTTGATCGAAGAGCCGTTGGTGATGAGCAGGCCTATGCCGCGCAGCGAAGTGAGCGTCGCCAGCGTGATAATGAATGGCGGCAAGCCCATGCGGACGATCCCGAAGCCGTGGAAGGCGCCGATCGCCGTGCCGAACAGCAGCGTGATGATGATCGACACCCAGACCGGAAAACCAGCCTGCAACAACCAGGCGATGATGACCCCGGCGAAGCCGACGATGGCGCCGACCGAGAGATCGATGCCGGAGGTGATGATCACGAATGTCTGGCCGAGTGCCAGGATTGCGGTCATCGAGCCCTGACGCAGCAGGTTGCTGATATTCAGCGACGTCCAGAAGCTGTCGGTCGCAAAGGCCAGCACCAGCCAGAGGAAAAACAGCAATCCGATCAGCGTCAGGCTGAAGAGCATGTTCATCCGCTTGCGGGGGACGGGCGCTACGGTTTCTGTAGGAGTAACTGTCATCGAATTCTTCCCTTAATCTTTATGTCTCACGCGCCGATGGCTTCGCCGAGGACTTCCTCGTGCGATGCGGCATGGAAATCATGGCTTGCCACCAGTTGGCCGCTACGGAAGACGTGCAGCCTGTCTGCCAGCTCGTAGACTTCCGGCAGGTATGAGGAAATCAGGATGATGCCCGCTCCCTGCTTCAGAAGCGTTGCGAACAGCCGGTAGATTTCCGCTTTGGTGCCGACATCGACGCCGACGGTCGGTTCGTCGAAGATGAACAGCTTGGCGCCGTGGCTCAGCCATTTGCCGATCACCACTTTTTGCTGGTTGCCGCCCGACATGCTGGCGGCGGGCACGCGCCGGGTAGGCGTCTTGATGCTGAGGTCGCGGATCTGCTTGTCGGCATTGGCAGCCTCCTTGCTGCGGTTGATGACAGGCCCCATGCTCAGGCGCTGGAATACCGGCAGGTTGATGTTGAGGCCAATCGGCAGATTGAGGCACAGGCCCTGGTCGCGCCGGCTCTCTGGGGCAAGCGCAATGCCGAGCGCCATGGCGCTCCGCTCGTTCTTGATGTCGACCTTGCTGCCCTTCCAGTGGATTTCACCGGCAGTTGTCTTCTCGCGGCCATAGAGGCCGAGTACGAATTCACTGCGGCCAGCGCCGATCAGCCCGTAGAGGCCGACGATCTGGCCCTCCTTGACTGTCAGCGAAACATCCTTGAAGCCCGGCCCGGATAGGCCACGAACGTCGAGGATCGTCTCGCCGATCGGGATTTCTTCCTTGTGGTAGATCTGCTCGATGGAGCGGTTGATCATCATGGTGATCAGCTCTTCGTCGTTCGTCTCGCCGATAAGGCGCGTGCCGACGTGGGTCCCGTCGCGCAGTACCGATACGCGGTCGGCCAGCTCGAACACCTCTTCCATGCGATGGCTGATATAGACGATGGTGACGCCCTCGGCCTGCAAGCGGCGGATGAGCTTGAAAAGCTGGGCCGATTCCTGCCGCGTCAGATAGGCGGTAGGTTCGTCGAAGATCAGGAATTGCGTACCACGCATCGCCGCACGCGCCGTGGCAACGAGTTGCTGCTGGCCGATCGTCAGTGAATTCAGCGGCGCTGCGGCGGGCAGTCCGAAGCCGAGGTCGTTCAGCACCGTCTGCGCCATTGTCTCCATCTGCTTCTTGCGCATCACGCCGAAGCGGCTGACTTCGTCGCCCAGAAACAGGTTGGCTGCGACCGAAAGGTGCTGGCACAGCACGACTTCCTGATGCACGGCATTGATGCCGCGCTCGATCGCCTCGTTCGGCGTCGCCAGCGCGACCGGATGTCCGCACCACACGATTTCGCCCGACGTCCTGCCGATGACGCCGGTCAGAAGCTTGATGAGGGTCGATTTGCCGGCGCCGTTTTCCCCGACGATGGCGTGGATTTCGCCGGCGAGGAATGTCAGTGTCGCGGGCTTCAGGGCCTGTACCGAGCCGTAATTCTTTTGAAGCGCCTTCAGTTCGAGAATGGGTGATCCCGGCGGAACACGGTTTGCTTCCTTGAGGGCGGCGTTGTCATCGTGGCGATGACTGACCTCTTCCAATCCGGCCATGGTCCTATCCTCTCCACTGCATCAAACGCCTTTCAAAGGCGCTTTTCGCATTTCTTCAAAGTCGGTTTGTCTTTGGGTGGAAAGGCCGCGCGGGTGTCCGCGCGGCCTCCGGTGATGGCTGTTACTTCAGCTTCGGGTTCAGGAGCGCATCGATCTTCGGATCGCTCATGTTTGCCTTGGTGACGAGGTTGGCACCTGTGTCGACCGTAGCGGGGACCTTTTCACCCTTGGAGACGGCGAGTGCGGTCTTGATGCCGTCATAGCCCATCCGGTAGGGGTCCTGAACCACGAGGCCTGCAATGGCGCCGTCCTTGAGGAAGCCGATCGTCTTGTCGTCGCTGTCGAAGCCGATGACCTTGACCTTTTCGCCGAGCTTGTTTTCAGCGATTGCCTGGCCGACGCCCTGCGCCATGATCAGGTTGGAGGCGAAGACGCCAACGATCTTCGGGTTAGACGTGATCAGGTCGGTCATGATGTTGAGACCAGTGGTCGCCTGACCGTCGGCATACTTGTCAGCAACAACCTTGAGGCCCGGATACTTGGTCTTGATTTCATCCAGGAAGCCGGCGCGGCGCTGCTCGAGGGAGCCGGCACCAGGTGTGTTGGTGATTATGACGACATCGCCTTCTTCCTTGCCGGTCATGCCTTTGATGGCAGCGGCAAGACCGTCGGCAGCAATGCGTCCGCCCTGGGTGTTGTCTGTCGTCAGGAACGACTTGAACGCCTTGGAGTCGGCACCGGAATCGATACCGATGATCGGAACCGCCTTGGCGGCTTCATCGACAGGCTTGCCGAGCGCCTTGGATTCGGTTGGCGAGATCACGATTGCAGCGGGTTTCCCGGCAACGGCATTTTCCAGGATGCTGATCTGGCCGTTGACGTCTGTTTCAGCCTGGGCACCGAGTTCCGGCACCTTGACGCCGAGATCCTTGCCGGCCTTGCGGGCGCCGGCGAGCACGATCTGCCAGTAGAAGGACGTAGTGTCCTTGACGATGATCGGGATCGTCACTTCGGCTGCAAAGGACGTGACAGGTATCGCTGTGGCAAGGACGGCAGCGCCGGCAAGGGCGGCAAATGCACGGCGGGAAAGAATGGATTTCATGATGTGAGTTCTCCTCTCAGGTGCGTTCTCCTCCAGATAAATCGCGCCGCTGAACGCATGCGGACGACCTTTTTCGGTAGTCTCGTGATTGTTTGACGCGAAAGGGAGCCCGCGTCCGGCGTGTCCGCCAATGGTGGCTCGAACTGTTTTGAAAAACGGACGGCGTCCGTACCTTTTCCTCCCTCTCCAAGGCCGTCTCCCCACGGCCAGTTGTCTCAACGAAACATAAATTCCACGAAGGTGTCAAGATGGAATATATGTTCCAAATAGTCGTTGTGGCGCTTTCGGCCCGGTAATCTGTGCAGCGCTACACCCGCACAGCATCTTCTCCCAGCGGCGGTGCCACCAGCACGTAGGGCTCGAATTGCGGATAGATGCTCTCCGGAACCGGCTGCGCGAAGTTTTCCATATTGCGATGCAGGCTTGCAGCCTTTCCCGTGCCGATCAGCACCGACGCAACGAGCTGATCTTGCAGCGGAAACTGCAGCGCCGGTGCCGCCAGGGGAACACCGCTTTTCGAGGCTATGGCTTCCATCGCTGCGACCTTTTCGATCACTTCTTCCGTCGCCGGCATATAGTCGAAATTTGCACCGGGAACCGGCCCCGTTGCCAGGATGCCGGAGTTGAACACTCCGCCGATGACAAGCGAGGTCTGCGCTGTCCGGCAGAGCGGCATCAGTTCCGCTACTGCCGAGCGATCAAGCAGCGTGTAGCGTCCGGCCAGAAGAATGCAGTCGAGCGGGGCGGCGCGCATGACGTCGAGGCAGACCGGAACTTCGTTGACGCCGAGACCGTAGGCGGAGATGGCACCTGAAGATTTCAGCTGCTCCAGCGCCTTCAGTCCGGAGCCGAGCAACTGTCCGAGATGATGTTCGTTTGCGGCCCGCCCGTGGGTGTAGGCACCGATATCGTGGACGTAGAGGATGTCCATATGGTTGAGGCCGAGGCGTGCATAGCTGAAGTCGACCGAACGCATGATGCCGTCGTAGGAATAGTCGTAGTCAGCATCGAAGGAGAGCGGGTCGACATAGCTGTAGTCGGGGACCGTCCCGGTCGGCACCGGCCGGAGTAATCGGCCGACCTTGGTCGACAATACGTAGCTGCCATCCGGCTTGTCGCGCAGGAAATCCCCGACATAGCGCTCGGCAAGGCCGAGGCCATACCACGGTGCGACGTCGAAGTAGCGGATGCCGCTATCCCATGCCGCCTGCAATGTCTCCATAGCCTGATCGCGTGGGCAGGCGCGGTACAGACCGCCGAGCGCCGCGGCACCGAAACTGATTTCGGTGACTTCGAGCGCCGTCCTGCCGATTTTCCTCCTGTTCATCATCTCTCCTCAGACGATTGCAGATCTTCAGTCTTAAAGCGTCGCACCCAAATGCCAAGGCACAAACTCGTTGTCGCCATAGCCGAAGGCTTCGCTCTTGGTTTTCTTGCCCGATGCCGTTTCGATGATCAGCTCGAAGATCTCGCGGCCCTTGGCCTCGATGGTCGTCTCGCCGGTGGCAATCGTGCCGCAGTCGATATCCATGTCCTCTTCCATCGCCTTGTAGAGCGCGGAGTTGCTGGACAGTTTGAATGACGGAGCAGGTCGCGATCCGAAGCAGCTGCCACGTCCAGTGGTAAACGCGATCATGTTGGCGCCACCGGCAACCTGTCCGGTTGCCGATACGGGGTCGTAACCGGGCGTATCCATGAACACCAAGCCGCGTCCGGTGACCCGTTCGGCATAGCCATACACGTCTGTTAGCGGTGACCGGCCACCCTTGGCGACGGCGCCAAGCGACTTTTCGAGGATAGTCGTCAGGCCGCCGCGCTTGTTGCCGGGCGACGGATTGTTATCGAGCGATGCGCCGTGCAAGGCGACATACTTTTCCCACCATGTGATCTTGGCATCGAGCTTGGCAGCGACCTCTTCGCTCACCGCCCGGCTGCGCAGCAGGTGTTCTGCGCCGTAGATTTCCGAGGTTTCCGACAGAATGGCGGTGCCGCCGGCAGCAGCTAGGATATCTGCCGCAGCCCCCAGTGCAGGATTGGCGGTGATGCCGGAAAAGCCGTCCGAGCCGCCGCACTGCAGGCCGATGATGATCTCGCTGACGGAGATCGGCTCGCGGCGAGCGGTGCCCACTTCCTCGCAGATTTCCTTGAGCACGCCCATGGCAAGATTGACGGCACGGCGCGAACCACCGGCATCCTGAATGTTGAAATGACGCTTGCTGGCACCGGCACCGCTCTGACCGTAGAGCGTCAGCTGATTGACCTCGCATCCAAGCCCGATCATCAGCACGCCACCGAAATTGACGTGACGCGCGTAGCCGGCCAGTGTCCGGTGCAGGATATGCATGCCATCGCCGGTCGAGCTCATTCCGCAGCCCTGATCGTGGACGATCGGTACGAACCCGTCGATACCATCATAGTGCGGCAGCAGCGTCCGGTTTGCCTCTTCTGCGATGGCTCGGCAAACCGTGGTGGAACAGTTCACGCTGGCAAGGATGCCGATATAGTTTCTCGTTGCCGCTCGTCCGTCGGCGCGGCGGTAGCCTTGGAACGTCCGGGCCTTTTCAGCCTCGGTTGCCGGCTCCGGCGCCGCTGCTGCCGTCACGGAAAGCCGGTCGTTCTCGAAATGGAGGTTATGGCTGTGCACATGATCGCCGGCCTTGATCTCTGCCGTCGTGCGGCCGATTGCCTGTCCGTACTTGACCACAGCTTCGCCCAAGCCAAGATCCTTCAGCGCGAATTTGTGGCCTGGGTCGATCTTTTCGCGCGTCGTCAGCAGTCCGCTAAACGCAGTTCCCGCTGCGATCGGTGCAGTCGCAACGGCGACATTGTCCCCGTTGGACAAGATGATCCAAGGCTGGTTGTTCAACTTCGTCTCCCTGTCCAAGCGCTTGCTGCATTGGCAATCGCGCATTGATTTTGTTTTTTATCTACAATAAACATTTTGAAGTCAACGGGGAATATGCCGCTGACGAGGGAGAATGCGCCAACAACAAGCGCTTGTGAAAAGGCGCGCTACACTGGCCAAGCAAGCTTTGCCGCCCTAAGAGGTGGCCGAGCTGCGCGGGGTCGTGCAGGCAGCAGGGGGTCGGCATGGCCAGACAAAATACGGTGTTCAAGGAAGCGTTCAATCGCTATGCGGCGACGCTTGTCCCGCATGCCGCGTTGCCGTCCGAGCCTGATATCGCGGCCCAGCTCGGCATCAGTCGCAGCACTGCGCGCGCAATTCTCCTGCGGCTGAGCGAGGTCGGTATCATCCAGTGGAACAAACGCGAGAAGACGGTTCTCCGGCCGCCTGTGGCAGCCGATCTGTTTCCCGAGCAGGAAACAAACTCGCTGCACGACATCATCGAGCGCAGCTTCATGCTGCGCATATTATCGGACGAAGCCCAGCCGGGCATGCAGATCAACGAGCTGGAACTCGCCCGCGAAATCGGCACAGGCACGACCAGCGTGCGCGAGTTCCTCATTCGCTTCTCGCGATTCGGCTTGATAGAGAAACGCCCCAACAGCCATTGGACGCTGAAGGGTTTTACGCGCGAGTTCGCGCTGGAACTGGCTGACGTCCGCGAAATGTTCGAGCTGCACTCGGCAGCGGAATTCGGGCGGCTGCCGGCCGATCATCCGGCCTGGGCAAGCCTTGCCGCCATCCGCAAGGAGCACGACGAGTTGCTTGCCGACTTTGACGAACGATATCGTGACTTTTCACAACTCGACGAGAAATTTCACCTGCTGATCCAGCGCGCCTCGAACAACCGTTTCATCGCCGATTTCTACGACGTCATCGCCATCGTCTTTCACTACCACTACCAGTGGAACAAGGCACAGGCCCGGGAACGGAATGCCAGGGCGATCGCCGAGCATCTGGCCTATATCGACGCCCTGCAATCGCGCGACATCGGTCGTATCGATGAGGCTTGCCGTCATCACCTGAGGTCTGCCCGGCAGACATTGCTGCAATCGATACCGCAGGCCCCGAGCGAGGAAGGAAACCCAAAGTGAAGACCCCCATAATGCAGTTCGGCACCAGCCGCTTTCTCCAGGCCCATGCAGATCTCTTCGTCAGCGAGGCGATGGAGAAAGGCGAAGCCCTCGGGCCCATTACCGTCGTGCAGACGACAGGTGCAAGCGAGCGCGCCGAGCGCCTCAAGGGGCTCGCCGTCGAAAGCGGCTTTCCTGTCCATATCCGTGGCATTGAAGAGGGCCGCCCGGTGGACCGCTTACAGCAGGTGACTAGCGTCAGGCGGGCACTCTCCGCATCTGCAGACTGGGCAGAGGTCGAGCGCGTGTTTGTCGAGGAAGTCCAACTGGTT
Source organism: Rhizobium rhododendri (assembly GCF_007000325.2). Classification (GTDB taxonomy): domain Bacteria; phylum Pseudomonadota; class Alphaproteobacteria; order Rhizobiales; family Rhizobiaceae; genus Rhizobium; species Rhizobium rhododendri. Next base: position 3,639,387 of record NZ_CP117267.1, read on the forward strand.
ATCTGCAACACCGCAGACCGGGGATACGATATTTCCCTCGAGCCCGCGACGCTCCCGGCGGATATGCCGGTGTCCTTCCCCGGAAAACTGACGGTTTTGCTGCATCGTCGGTTCGGGTCAGGGCGGGCAGGTCTGACAATCCTGCCTTGCGAGCTGATCAGCAGGAATGGCGAGGCGTTGCGAGCTATCGTGACCGGACTTGCCTCCCGCTGGTACGCGGACGACACCTTCAATGCGTGGCTCGCTACGGAAGTAATCTTCTGCAACACCCTGGTTGACCGCATCGTCTCCGAGTCGCTGTCACCGGCAGGCGCAGTTGCCGAGCCCTACGCTCTCTGGGCGATACAAAGGATGCCGGGGCAGGCCTTGCCCTGCGTCCATCCGGATATCGTCGTGGCTGATGACATCGAGCCTTACGAGAAACTCAAACTCTTCATCCTCAACCTCGGCCATACCTATCTCGCCAGTCGCTGGATCGAGCAGGGCCGCACGGAAGCGATGACCGTGCGCGAAATGCTTGGCGATCCGGAAACCCGAGGCGCCCTCCTGTCGCTCTACGAGACCGAAGTCGTTCCGGGTTTTGCGCGAAAGGAAATGGAGGTCGAGGCGGAGGCCTATGTGGTCGCGACATTGCAACGCTTCGACAATCCGTTTCTCGACCACAAGCTTTCCGACATCGCCCAGAACCATGTCGAAAAAATTCGCAGACGTTTCGAGGGTTTCGTGGAATGGTCGGGCATCCCCGCGCCGACATTGCAAGCCATTATCCGCTCTAACGCCGAAGCGTAGCTGCTTCCCGGAGTGTCCAGGGTAGCCGGCAACGGTTTCCTCTGGTCAAGGGCTTCGAACGGCGTGTATCACATCTGCTCCTGAAGCCGTCGGACAGATGCACCATGCGCCTTGCAAGCCTAGCCATGTACACCACGCCAGCCCCGGTTGCTGCTGCCAACGACGCACTATGGGTCTATCTCCGAAATCGGTTGCGCCAGCTAGGGCTCGATGGTGTCCCGGACGATCTGGACAGGCTTGTGGTCTACGATCAGGCCTGGCTGCGTCCAGACCTGCTGGTGGCGCAGACCTGCGGCTTCCCGTTCGTAACCAAGCTGCTTGGTCGTGTCCGCCTGCTCGCAACCCCCGTTTATGATCTGCCGGGCTGCAACGGACCTCTCAACCGCAGCAAGATCATCGTCGCCGGAACCAGTCCTGCCACGGGCCTGGAAGATCTGCGCGGATTGACTGCGGCCATCAACGAACCCGGCTCGAACTCCGGCAGCAACCTTTTTCGCGCAGCTATCGCACCGCTTGCGCGAGACGGCAGATTTTTCGGCTCCGTAATCGAGACCGGTGGCCACCTCGCCAGCATCGAAGCCGTCGCCTCCGGCAAGGCCGACGTGGCCGCTATCGACTGCGTCACCTTCGGCAACACGCTCCGCTTCGATCCGGATCGGCTTGCCAATGTACGCATCCTTGCCGAGACCCCGGAGGGCCCGGGCCTGCCTTTCATCACGTCGATCAGGACGACGGACGACGAGATAGCGGCAATTAGGCTCGTTCTGGATGAGGTTGCTTTGGCAACGGAACTCGTTGAAGTCAGGGAAGTCCTGTCGCTTCGACGTTTCGAGGTCCTGCCCGAAAGCGCCTACCAGCGTCTCGCCGAACTGGCACGCGATGCCGCGTCGCTAGGCTATCCCGTCATCGCCTGATCTCGAGTAGGTCTCACCCGACGACGATCAGTTCGAGGGATGCGCCTGTTCGTTTCGGGCATTGGTCAGGCCGGTGATGGCATCATGGTCGCCGGTGGCGGCTGCAGCCTCGAAGATGCGGATGGCATCGGAATAGCGCTTGAGGTTCAGGTAGGCGTAGCCGCGCAGCACCATCAGGCCGATCTGCTCGGGCTGGATCTGGTTGAGCTGGTCGAGATAAAGAATGGCCTCCCGATACCGCTTTTCGTCATAGGCGGACGAGGCGCGCTTGGTGAGGATTGCCACTTGCAGGCTCAGCGCCCGCTCGCGGCTCTGCGGCGCCTTGATTGCGGAGACGGCGGCATTGCTGGCGAGATTGAGCTGCAGGTAGGCGAGGCTCTGCCCGTACGCGGCGTCCTGGCGATCCTTCGGCAGCGGGCTGCGAAGCGCAATTTCAAAGGTTGCCGCTGCTTCGGCCGGCCGCTTCTTGCTCATCAGGCACCAGGCGCGGGGGAGTGCCGCCTCTGGCGATAGCATGGCGGGATCGACGGTCGTCGTGCAGCCGGTGCCAGCAGGCCTGCGGGCTTCCCTTACCCTTACGACCTGAGCCTCCTGTCGCGGGGCAGACGAGAGATAGCTTGTCTCGCGAACCGGTGCCGGTGGCTGCCGTCTGGTGCCCTGGGGCGCAGCTTCGATCGCCTGCGTCTCGCCACCATCGACACGGGCCTGCCTTGGGGCTGCACCGATGTCGCGGAGCATGGCGATCCGCTCGGATCGCCCGGCCCACTGACGCTGGACATCCATGACGCCAGCCTTGTCGTTCAATTGGGCAAGGGTGATGGTCAGGCCGTAGGCGGAAGGCTCATCGTCTGCCTTCCACCCGAGCGCCGTCCGGAACCACTGTGCCGCCGTCTGTGGCTGGTTGAGGCCGCGCGCATACCAGCCGAACTGCTGTGCGCTGGGCACATCGCGGGCCTTGAGGACCGCGCCAGCGATCCGCTGCAGGACGTCGACCTTGAGGATAACCGGTGGGTCGATTGCCAAGAGGTTTGCTGCCGCCGCGAGGTAGGTGGCATTCGCATCCTTGGAGTCGTCACGCCACTTGAACATGACCTCCTCGGCCTCCTCCGGAGACTTGCGGGCAATCAGGGTCAGGGCAAGCCCCTGCGATGCCGACGCGGTGTCCTCCTTGGTGCGCGCAAGACGAAACCACTTTTCCGCATTCGTGAGGTCGCCCCGGGGATAGTTGTACCAGCCGAGCAGCAGCGCATCGGACGCCAGTCCTTGCGTCTCGCTCAGGCGCTCGAGGCGGCTCAGATATTCGGGGGCAATCACGAGTTTGGGGTCGGCATTGGCCTCGGCCACGAAACGGCGGGCGAGGTCGTCGCGGATACTCTCGAATTCCCGCGTCCCATCGGCCATTGGTTTTTCCTGCGCCATCAGGTCCTGCATGGTGCCGTAAGGCAGCAGCGCCGAGGCCTTCTGGATCGTCGCCAGCCGCTCGGCAGCATTGGTGCAGTTTTTCATGACGTACATGTAAGCGTCGCGCGCACGGGTCAGGCGGTCGATGTGACCGAAGGCATCCGCCACCCGCCACAGCACATCGACTTCGCTGCAGGTCAGCAAGCTCGGGGTTTCGGAGGCCACGCTGACGACGGTCTCGTACTGCTTCAGATCTGAAGCGTTGATCAGGCGGGTGCGAGCCTCCGCGACATTCAGGCGCTCGGTCAGGTCCGTAGGTGGCTGCCAGCCCGGCTCGGCGGCCTGACGGTCGGAGATTGCCTTGCGCACCTCCGCATAGCGTGCCTCCGAATAGAGCTGCCACATCGATTCCAGCTGCTTGTCCTGGTTCTGTGGCACGGCCAGCGGATCGGCCGGTGGGGTCCATGTCGGATAGAGGGCCTGCAGCCTGGAGATTTCGGCCTGCAGCCGCGCCTTGTCGCCGCGGCTGGCAAAATACCGCAGGGCGCTCTCGTCGATCGCCGGTTGGGCAGCGGCAGGCGGGTTCGGTGGCGGAGATGCGGCCTGCGAGACCGCGGAAGGCTGGTCGGCGGCAGTTGCCGGCGCATCGGAAGCTGCGGTATTCTGGGCGAGTTCCACGGCCTGTGCAGTATCCACATCGCGCCCCAGTTCCGGCTCTGTCGTCGGCCTGTCGAAGGGATGAAAGTCAGGGCCGGTGATACGCCCCATGCGCATCAGCTGGGGTATCTCACCAGGCGTGTTCGTGCCCAACAGGTCTGACACCCTGTCGGCGATCTGCGAGCGGTCCTTGAGTCCGACTATGCCCACCGTCATGATGAGCGTCGCCGACAACAGGACTAGTGACGGTCTCATAGGCACTCCGGATGCTTTTCCGCAACAAAGGCAAGCCCCAGCAAGTGGAGCGTGGACGGGAAATACAAAGTCGGAACAAATGATTTGGCCGACGCTGGGAGTTTCGTCCCCGCAAGCATACAGGCCATAGTATGGTTAATAATCTGATAACCGGGGTCGTCCAGCGTAGCTTTGACGCTGTCGTTGTTGAGGTCGATAAGCCGGATAGAGCCGTCGGCAGCGCTCATTCCAGACTGCAGCCGACCCAGCAGATCCTTGTCGTCGATGCCGCCGCGCATTAGGTAGAGCGGAATCCGGATTGCGTTATAGCCGAACTCCGGCACGAAGCCTTCAGCGGGCTTAGCCTGCCTCTTCAGGCTCACCCAATCTGCCGGCAGCTTTTCTTTTCCGAATTGCATCTGCGAAATCAGGACGTGGCCGTCATCCGAAAGCTGTTGCCACTTCGGCGATGGCACCAGGCCATTCATCACAGGAAAGGCCTCGAAGATCCAGTAGGACGGATTGATCACCGGTCCATCTGCACGGTCGGCCGCCGCAAAGCCTGAGACGCCCGGCAGCAGCAATGTCCGGCCGCCGCTTTCGACGACCGCCTTGTCGAGCAGCGTCGCCGCAATCTTCGTTGCCGCCTGCGTATAGTCTGCCCGGCCCCAGGCCGCGCCAGCGCGCGCCAGCGCGTAGGCAATCAGCAGGTCGCCATCGGTCGCATCGTTGATGTCGTCGACATGCGGGGTCTTATCGGGGCTCCAGCTCCAGGCGGCAAGCCCGTCATCGCGGATCAGTAACTCGGTTCGCGTGAAATACCAGATCTGCTCGAAATCTGCGGGGCTTTCGGAGAGGTAGGCGAGCAGCAGTCCGTAGCCCTGTCCCTCGCTGTGGCTGATCCCGCCGTTTCCGTCGTCCACGATGCGACCGGAGGGATCGAGAAACTTCGCCTTGTACGCCTGCCAGGACTGCGTCTGTATCATCGGCTCCTGTGCTCCGGCCGGGTTGTCGCAGATAAAGAAGAACAGCACTCCGATGACGCAGGCGGCGACCTGCCTCAAAGTCATCGGCGCCGTCCGAGATTGGATAGAAGCGCGGCAGTCGCAAGCCCCATCAGCATCGTCAGGGCTGCAAAGAGCAAGGCGTAGGAAAGGATGTTGGTCGACAGCCAGTTGGCGGCAACCAGCCGGTAGTTGGAGAAGGAGAAATCTTGCGTCGGCACGAAGGCAAACCGCGCCACCGGCACCGTCTCGATCTTCTTGGTTGCTGCCGCATAAGTCGTGATGCGACCGGAAAGCTCCGGCCACGTGTCCTCTGCGGACAGAGCAGTCAGGCCGGATCGCAAGTCGCCAGCCGTTGGCGAGGTGACGATGGTCCAGGTTCCGTTGCCATCCGGACTGGCGCCCTGCGCGACCATGATTGTCGCAGCGTTGCTCGGCATGAACGTTGCCTCGGCACTCGGTGCGAACCGCAGGGAGCTGAAGGAAATATCGAAATTCCGCCGCATCCATTCCTCGAACGCGGAGATCTGCCCGGTCCAACTTCCGCCACTGACCATGGACCGCCACTGCTCGAACGTTGCGCCGGTATCCACATCTGCCGGCTTTCCAGCCGTATTCGGTCTCCAACTGACCTGGCTTGCCGGCGCGATATTCAATTGCGTGAGTGCTGTCGGCGGGATCTGCGAAATGGGGCCGATGAACAGCGCGTTGCGATCGCCGATCCCGGCGGGCGAGGTTGCGACCTCGATGGGAATGGGTCGGCCAGCCATCAGGGCCAGCCTCGCGAGGAAGGTCGCCGATGCGGACAGCGTATCGGCGTCCACCCGGTCGAGATAGACCGGGAGAACATTCTCGATCAGGCCGTAGGGATAGCCGGTGCCGCCGGTTGCCGCGAGATTGGGACGCTGGCCGACGCGGGCGAAGTCAGGCATGCGGAATTCCGATGTATCGAACAGCGCGAAATGTGGCGTTGCCGATGCGTTCGAGCCCGGAGCGCAGGCGGCGTCGGCGCTCGTCAGAAGGGCGGCCTCCACCGCAACGTGGTTTAGCCCGGGCTTGAAGTGTCGGAGCGTAACACGGATCGGCAGGTGCCGGAAAATGCCACCGCCCTTGTTGGTGATTGGCACGGTCGAGGCAACGCTTCCGTTGACGAATACGTCGATATGGCTGCCGGGCAGGACGTCGGGGGAATAGGCAGCGTCAAGCAGTATGGTCGCCTCGCCGTAGGCGTTGGCATAGAAATCGGCCGGTACGCCGATCCCGAAATCTGTGCGGAATCGGCGTCCGGTAAATTGTGTCGTGGAGACGCCAAGCTGCGAAAACGGCAGGACAGTATTGCTGAAAATCAGTGGCACATCGGGTGCCTGCCATCGCTGCGTCGCCAGTACGTCGCGGCGGTTGTCCACTGCCCGGTCAGTCGATGTGACCAGGCTGTCGATGGCGGTGTCTATCGATTGCCACGAAGGACCCGTGACCAGCAGAACCGGTCCGCCGCTACGGGGATCGTTGACGAACGTTGCCACAGGGGCCACTTGTGCCGCCGGTGGCAGTGACGGAAAGAGTGGCTGCAGTTCGCTTGCCGTCCCGACAAGAACAGTGAGCTTGCCCGGTGCCAAGGCTGGCAGGCCGGCGGTCTGGAAGTTGAAGGACTGGTTGGGCATGCCGCTCAGTACCGAAAGGCCCTGCGCCAGTCGCATGAGCGGTTTCGTGGTGCCAGGCTGGGCAAGCCCAGGCACGACGAAGTCGAATTCAGTCGCGCCCTTTTCGTCGACGCCCACCGCGCGGACACCATCGGTGCTCACCAGCCGCGCGGCTTCCGTACCGCCAAAACTCAGATAAGTGCGGCTCGGGTCGATATCCGTCCAGAGTTCGTAGGTCGAGGAGATGCTGCAGTCCGTCCGGTGGCGCTGTTGCATCTCGAAGCTCACCAGGTTGGAGCCTGCCTGCAACAGCCCGGGCGGCACGTCGAAGCTGAGCTCTTCCGGCTTTTCGGAAGAACGTATGGGCGTCGATCCGACCGAACGGCTGTTGATGAGAACAGTCAGTTGAGACGCTTCGGGCGCGACGACGATAGCGTTCTGATAGGCGAGGTTGAGCTTGACCGGAGCGGCCGCTTGCGCCGGTGTCAGATAGATCGACCATGTCTTCTTGTCGATTTCGCCGTTCAGGCCAAGATCCGAAGCCGGGACGAGGAAGCGCCTGAAGCGCTCGGTCGTGACAGGCTTGCCAACCGGAGTACCTGCGCTTTTTGGCGGGGCCGCGGCGGTCGGCACGGGTGGTGGCTTTGCGGTGGTCGGCACGGGTGTAAAGGGCGGTATGGCCGGCTGCGCGGCAGGCGCGGCGGGTGCCGGCTGAACCGATGGGCTCGCGGGTGCTGCACCCTTCGGCCGCTCAGGCGTCATGTCGAAGGGCGTCGTCTGCGCGAGGGCAAATGGCGCGAGCCATGTTGTAGCGAGCGCGGCTACGACCGCGATACGACCCGGCCTCATTGTGCGCCCGCCTTCACTGGCTGGATCTGCTCCTCGGGCTTGCCTTTGAAACTGCGGAAGAAATACACAAGCCCGCGGCTCGTCTGGTAGGCCGATACACCGAGAAACCAGATCGTTCCCCTGATCAGCCCGGGATTGCGGCGACGGGAGAGCTGGAATTGCGTCCACTGGTCTGAGTTTGCAAAGATCAGATCCGCGATCAGGCGGTGATCCAGCGCGCTTTGTGGATTGTAGAGGCAGCCGATCGCCGTGATTTCGCCGCTAGGCTGGGTGTTGCGCACGGTGACGATCAATGTCTCTTCCTGGGCGCCGCTGTAGGGCCTGAACTTGATCGTCGCGCGAGTGTCCACTCCCAGCGGATCGAAGGTCTTGCTGAAGACGTGCAGCCTCGCACCATGAACGGATACGTCCTCGATAGAAGCCGGATACCAGCGTCCGTCGACGCCGAATTCGCACCGTCGGTTAACACGCACCCGCCGCGACGAAGACCGCTCGCCGCGCTCGGAGACAACGCCGAGAGCGCAGCCGGCCATGATTAGGTTGAGCAAGGTCCAGCCGGCAACGACCAGCGTCACGTCTGCCTTGTAGGGCTCGGCGTAAAGGCGGTAGATCGCCATTCCGAAAGCTACCAGCAGAACCCCAAAGATGACGAAGAACGGTCGGCTGATTTCGGAAAGGCGCGCGACGGCAATGGATTCGTCCTTGGCCGTCACCTTGAATGTCGGCTTGCGCGGATTGAGGATGACCGAGATCACCGCCGGCAGCAGGTGCACCGTCTGCACATATTCATAAAGCTCTGAGATCCAAGGCCAGCGGAACGAGCCGTAGAGATAGTTCTGCATCATCATGTTCACGACCATGTAGGCGAGCGAATAGGCCAGGAACTCGCCGCCCGACGAGGTGAAGATCTCGAGATTGAAGAAAAGATAGAACAGCGGCGCGAACAGGAACATCGTCCGTGGGAACGGGAAGAGCCAGAACAGCGTCGACGACATGTAGCAAAGCCGCTGCGGCAGGGAGAGCCCGCGCTTGAAGAGCGGGAAGCGGAAACGCAGGATCTGCATCATGCCCTGCGCCCAGCGGCTGCGCTGGCCGATGAAGCTGGCAAAGGTCGCCGGCTGGAGGCCCGCGATCAGCGGCTTGTCGACATAGATGCTGTTCCAGCCTCGCGAGTGCAGCTCGATCGCCGTTTCGCAGTCCTCGGTGATGCTGACGCCACTGAATCCGTTGGTTTCAGCCAGCGCCTTGCGCCTGAGGACGGCAGCAGAGCCGCAGAAAAACGAGGCGTTCCACTTGTCGAGACCGCGCTGGATAATGCCGTAGAACATCTCGTTCTCGCTCGGCATGTGGTCGAACGTCTGCAGATTGCGCTCGATCGGGTCTGGATTGAGAAAGAAATGCGGTGTCTGGCACAGGAAGAGCTTCGGATCGTCGTCGAAGTAGCCAACGGTTTCGAGCAGGAAATCACGTGCCGGCGCGTGGTCGGCATCGAAGACGGCGATGAGCTCGCCCGTCGAGTGCTGCATGCCGTTGTTGAGATTGCCGGCCTTGGCATGCTCGTTGCGATCGCGGGTCATGTAGCGAACGCTGAGTTGCTCGCACAGTTCCTGCAACTGGATGTGGCGGAGGGAAGCGGCTTGCGCATCGAGGATGTTGTTGGCATTGCGCTTTTGCAGTGTACTGCCGTCGTCGAGCAGCCAGACGGTGACCTTCTCGGGTGGATAGTCCATGGCCTTGGCCGCCGCCAGCGTATTGCCGAGAAGCGCCGCATCTTCGTTGTAGGTCGGCACGAACACATCGACATGCGGAAACTTGCCCTCGGTGGCGGCACGAGAGGGTCGTGGCGGCAGCGGCATGGCAACGACAAACAGGCTGAGCGCGCCCATCATCACGCTGTACATTTCGGCGAGATAGACGAGGAAGCCCGGAATAAAGTTTTCAGGCTGATTGATTGGCGGCAAGGTGCTGGTCGTCCGCCAGAACACGTAGCGCAGAATGATCGAGCTTCCGAAGGCGAGCGCTACGAGGCGCCATTTTCCCTCGCCCTGGAACAGCTTGATCAGCGCCATGATGATGACCACCGTGACACTGACGATCAATTGCGTCTGGAGGCTGATCGGCAGGGTGATGAGGGTAATTACGCATACCGCGACGATCATCCAGATCAGGATACTGGCGGCTTTGCGCATGGTTATTCCTTTACCTCAAGTCAACACTCAAGCACGACGCGATCATGGCGACGACACCAAGCACCGTGACACCGGATGGTTGACAAACCGTTCATGCTACTCGTCTCTTGATCGATATAATCGCAAGACCTTAGTTAGGAGCAGGCACAATGACCGCCGGAGCTGCTGTCGTGCTGCTTTTGTCGTCGCCGATCGGCGACGGAACGACCGGCCCTCTGGGCGCCGGCGCGGGTGGCTGCTGTTGCGCGACCGGACGCGGTGCTGCGCGCGGTTCTACGCTGCGCGGGCTTTGCGGTGCGATGCCAGGTGACGTCGCCGGCAATTGGAAAGCGGCTGGCAACTGGCCGGCGCTCGTAGGCGATACCACCGGGTAGATCGGATTACCGGTGCGGCCAAGCGTCGGATCGACCGGTGGAGCGCTGTCATACGGGTTCCAGCCGGGAGCCGGGAAAGTGCCTGTGATGGTGTAGCCATACATGACACGAAGCAATTGCTCGGCGGTTGCATGTGTGTCGCAAAGTCGCAGCCGGACCTGCACGGTACCGCGATTCTGAAAAGCACCACGAGCATTGTCGCTGGAGCGCACCTGCTGCCACGCATAGAGGCAGGTGTCGCCCTGTGCACTTTTGCCCGTGGCATAGCCGAACGGTCCGTAGTTGTTCTGGACGTAGATGCCGGACCGAACCATCGCCACGCCAGGCAACGCACGACGCATATCCCTGTCGACCGTGCTGTCGCGGATCGAGGCATAGCCGAGGCCCTTGCGGTTGTCGTAGTCGAGACCGACCGGCCCGAAGAACGTCACCTGCAGATCGTTCTGCCCCGAGGTTGCGGCTGAGGTAAAGAGGTAGATGTCCTGCTGGACGGCGTTGTTGTAGGAGTGCTGCACGACATTGACGATCGACGGACCGCCCGGAGGTGGCAGCGCGAAAGCCTTGTCGCTCGTCACCGTCTCCGCGGGACCGGGAACCCGGATCCCATCCTTCGACGCGCAGCCGGATATCGCCAGCGCCGCCGTGAGCCACAGCGCGCCATAGACACCTTTTGTCATGCGTGACGGCGCGACATGCCGAATCAGAGAACGAGGGACCATGCGCATGAAATAGCCAAATGCGCTACATAAGCAACATGAACATCGTTTTGCGGGTATTGGTGGGTGCGCTGAGGGCCCCGGTCGCGAATGAAATCTTCTGCCACGCGTGCCTTTCCGGCGACAATTGACAAGCCAGCGTGGATGAAGAACATGCCCTCGAGATTGCGTGATGCCCGGGAGTGCAGCGCGCCATTCAGAAAAATCAGGGCAGGAGACGGCAAAATGGCAGGCGATATCGGCATGTTCGAAGCGGGAAGCTTCATCGGGCGCACCTGGGATGCGGCCAAGGATGGTCCATCCGTTGTCGTTATCCGCGACGGCACTGTCTATGACGTCACGTCACGAGATATTCCGACCGTCTCCGCCCTTCTTGAGATGGACGATCCCGTCGCTTTTCTAAGCACGCAGGCGGGCGAAGCTGTCGGCAGCCTCGAGGCGCTGTTTTCGGCGGACGCCAATTCGCCCCACACCTTGCTGGCGCCGATCGACCTGCAGGCTGTCAAAGCTTGCGGCGTCACGTTCGCGCGCTCGATGCTGGAGAGGGTGATCGAGGAGCGCGCTGCCGGTAATCCGGATCTGGCGAACAGCATTCGCGGCCGCATCACATCCATCATCGGCGACAGCCTTCGCAATCTGAAGGCGGGATCGCCGGAGGCCGCCAAGGTCAAGGCGGCTCTGATCGAGGACGGTGTCTGGTCGCAATATCTGGAAGTCGGCATCGGCCCGGATGCCGAGGTCTTCTCCAAGGCGCAGGTACTCTCCTCCGTGGGTCACGGTGCCGATGTCGGCTTGCACCCCATTTCCAAATGGAACAACCCAGAGCCGGAAATCGTGCTGGTCGTCGATAGCCGGGGGCGCGTCAAGGGCGCAACGCTCGGCAACGACGTCAACCTGCGTGACGTCGAGGGCCGCTCTGCCCTGTTGCTCGGCAAGGCCAAGGACAACAATGCTTCCTGCTCGATCGGGCCGTTCATCCGGCTGTTCGACGATACTTATTCCATCGACGACGTCCGCAATGCCGACCTCGATCTCACAATAGAGGGAGAGGACGGCTACGTGCTGCACGGCAAGAGTTCGATGAAGGAGATCAGCCGTGATCCGCTCGATCTTGTCTCCCAAACAATGGGGCGGCATCACCAGTATCCCGACGGAATGGTGCTGTTCATGGGGACGCTTTTCGCGCCGGTCGAGGACCGCGACGTGCCGGGGCAGGGCTTTACCCACAAGATCGGCGATGTCGTGACGATTTCGAACGACAAGCTGGGCGCACTGCGCAACCGCGTCATGCTGTCGACAGATTGCCCGCCCTGGACTTCAGGCATTGCAAAGCTCATGCGCAATCTGGCGTCGAGGGGCCTGCTCTAGGAAGCCCCTCGCTCGCTGCGGCTACTCGGAGACGAGCAGCGCCACTGGTGAAGTGGCCAGCAGGGCTGCCAGTTTCAGGGGCTGGCTTGTCTCGTGGACCGTACCGTCGATGACATTTCGCACTCTGCCGGCAGCGCGCTCGGGCAAGGCGATCGCACTGTCTCCCCAGTAATCGCCGCACGGCCATTCGCCTTCGCCGAGTCCGTAAACCAGCCGAGGAGCAATGGCGACGACCATTTTGTTCTCGTGGCTGCGCAGGAATGCAATGGCGTTGTCGGCGCGTTCACCGGTGACGGCCAATGGCTGATAATCGCCTTTAGCAAACAGCGTTGGCTCAGCCTTGCGCAGCGCAAGGCCCTTTTGGACGAGGCGCTGCTTGAAGAGTCCCCGGGCAAGCGCGCCCTCATCGCGTGTCTGGAGGGGCACGGCCAGGTCCTCACCCAGGCGTGCAAAGTCTGGCAGGCGGCGATTGTCGGGATCGACGAGGCTGAGATCCAGTTGCTCGGCGCCCTGGTAAATGTCGGGTATCCCTGGAGCTGCCAGCTTGATGAGCGTCTGTGTCAGGCCGTTAAACAGGCCCGCCCGCACGAACGGCTGCAGCGTCTTGCGGAAGTCCTGCAGAAAAGCCGCATTGTCGCTCGCAAGCAGGTTGGCCGCGAAAGCCTTTACGGCGTCCTCGTACGCACCATCCTCCTCGCCCCAGTTGGTGCGCTGCTTGGCCTCGCGCAGCGCTTTCTCGACATAGGCAAGGAAACGGTCGAGCAAGTCGGCCGGAGCAGGCGCGTCGAGCGCGAGGTCTGCTGGCCAGGCACCGGCGAGTGCCTGATACAGCATCCATTCGAGCCGTGGTTCCGGCGCGGCGCCACCCGGCAGGGAAGCGACGGTGGCGGCATTGAGCTTGCGCCAGCGCTCCACGCCATCCAGCCATGCCTCCGGAGCTTCGGTAAGCGCATAAAGCCTCGCCCGCCCGTCCTCGCCGCGTTTCGTGTCATGTGTCGAGGTTGCGGACAGGCCGGCGGGCTGTGTCTCCATCCGCTTAGCCATCTCGTGGTGGAAGCGTTCGAGGCCGAATTCAGTGGCAGCAGGTTCGCCGCCGACCTCGTTCAGGCCGATCAGGCGGTTATATCGATAGAACATCGTGTCTTCGATAGACTTCGCCGTCAAAGGCCCCGTCAATTGCTGGAAGCGGCGTCGGAATTCGAGCGCATCCGCCTTGGCCTCCGGTGCCACATTGCCTTGAAATACCTTGTCGACAAAGGACAACGCGGCGTGGTCCGCCTTTTCGGACGAGCCACCCGCAGTTTCCACGATAGTGCTCCACATCGCGCCATCGGCCGCGTCGAGGGCGCCATCCGTCCCGTAGGTCCGATACACCGGGCAGGCGACAAGCAGAGACACCAGCGCCTGTTCCAGTGCCGCTTGCTCGGGCACGTCGCCATTGATCGCTCCGACACTCAGAAGCAGCTGCAGCAAATTGTTGGTTTCAACAGCGAAGTTTTTCCGGGCAAGCATCGCCTTGACCGCCAGCGCGCCCTCGGCAAATTCCGGCTCACCATCGGCAATTTCCCGATAGGTATCGGTGATTGCGTTCATTCCGGACGTGTTCACCAGAACGTCGGGCAGGGTAGTGATAAATTCATAGCCGGTGGTTCCGGAGATCGGCCATGCCTCTGGCAGCGTCTCTCCTTCGGCGAGGATTTTCTCGACGACGATATAGGTATCCTCACCCACGGCACTGCGCAGACGCTCGAGATAGGCGGCGGGATCTGCCAGCCCGTCGATATGATCGAGCCGCAATCCATCAACGGCACCATTGCGCACCAGTTCGAGTGTCAGCCGATGTGCATCGTCGAAAACAGCCGGGTCTTCGACGCGCAAGCCTACAAGACCGGTCACCTCGAAAAAGCGACGATAGCTGAGCTCGCGCGGCGCGTCCTTCCAATAGATCAGCCGCCAGGGCTGTTCATCCACCACGGTCTGGAGCGAAGCGGGGTCACTGAACTTCTGCGCTAGCGCCTTGTTTATCTCTGCCGCCTCGCCAGAGAGCATGTCGCGCATGCTCTGGTGAAATTCCGTCTCCCGCCGTGGATCTGCATCAGACGCCAGAGTGCACATTGCAGCGACGACCGGGAGATCAAGTCGCGACAGCACGGCGGCATAGGTACTCGGCGCCAGCGGCAGCCGCTGCTCGTAGTAGGCAACAGTGAGCGTGCCCGCATCCGCGTCCACAGTCAGCGTCAGTTCGCCTGCCTCCAACGCATCCTGCAGCGGCTTTCCGAGGATAGGCAACGTCAGCTTTCGGCTCCAGTCGATGTCGAAATGCTGGCTGAAAGGGCTTTCCTCACCCCACTCGACGACGCTGCGCCACCACGAATTTTCCAGCGAGGCGGCCATATGGTTTGGAACGATGTCGACCAGCAGGCCTATTTCGGCCTCCCGCAGCGCCTCAGACAACTTGTCGAACCCCTCGCGGCCGCCAATCGCGGGATCGATCTCGTTGGTGTCGGTGACGTCGTAGCCATGGGTTGAACCCTTGGTGGCGGTGAAGATCGGTGACGCGTAGAGATGGCTGATGCCCAATTGGCGGAGGTAAGGAACCATTTTCCGGGCATGGTCGAAAGTCATGCCGTCGCGAAACTGGATGCGATAGGTAGAATTGGGCAAAGTCATTGGATACCTGGCAGAGTGGGAAGGCCGTCGGGCGGCGCAGTCAGCAAATTGGCTTCCCGGGAGCCGATTTAAGGCCGCAAGGAAACGAATTAACCGGCCACACAACGCCGTTAGCCTCTCGGTGAAGCCTCGACCTGCAAACTTGCGGAAGCAAAATAAGTTCCGTCCACTGGCGATGTGGGGTGGCCGCAGGGCGCCTCCGTCTAGTGGGTCGGTGCCGGTTGCAATGCCGGCTGGCTGCGTGCGGCCGTCAGCTCTGCGGTAGTGTGGTTGAGGCGGTCGGCCAGCACCCTCATGATATCCACGGCCATTTCGGGGAAGTCGGAGAGCAGCTTGAGGAAGTGCTCTTTGCTGATCCGCAGTGCCTCGACATTCGAGGTGGCCTTTACGGTCGCAGTACGGGAGACGTCGCAGAGGATGGCGATTTCTCCGACAATCGAATTGACATCGACATCGGCGACCTTGATCTCACCGGTCGGCGTATCGACTAGGATATCGGCGGTTCCTGCCAGCACGACATAGGCAGCGTCGCCGAGATCGCCCTGGTGGAAAAGTATCTGGCCAGCACGGTAGCTGACGCGATCGGAGGTGAAGGCGAGCAGTTTCAGCTTCGCCGGCGCAATGCGTGCGAAAATCGGCACTCGCCGCAACATTTCGACTTCATCTCTTAACAGCATGCGCGTTCAACCCCGGGATCACAGCCGCCAGATAGCCTATAACGATAAAAGTTCTTTGAACATCCCGTCGTGCTGCAAAAGATCTTCGGTTGTGCCGCTTTCAGCCAGCGTGCCGCCCTGAAATACCAGGACGCGGTGGAACTGCTCCGCTAGCGCGACATTCGACAGAACCCAGATGATAGCCGGGTTGTGGTCGCTGTTTTCGATGTCGCGTAGAACGGTGCGGACGATCTGGTCCTGGATGCGATGGTCGAGCGCAACCAGCGGCCTGTTGAAGATCAGGTAGTCGGCGCGCTTCAGCAGCGCGCGGGCAAGGTTCAGCTTCTGGCGCTGGACGTTGGTCAGGCGCTTGCCGCCGGAGCCGACGTCGAAATCGAGGCCGATTGCCAATACGCTGTCCTGCAGGCCGAGCCTGTCGAAAAGATCGCGCATGATCACATGGATCTGCTCAGGCGCATCGGCCTGCTGGTGGGCGATACGCCCAAACAGCACGTTGTCCATCAATGTGGCCGAAGCCGTAAAGCGCTCGGGATCGTAGCGTTCGATGACAGCGTTCAGATCGGCCGGGATATGCTTGTGAAACTCCGTACGTGCCTCGACGATCTTGTTCATCAACTGCTTGGTGAGCAGACCGAAGCGGTGGCGTGGCTCGATGTAGGAGAAACTGAGACGAATGATCGATGCCCGCTCTTCGGGCGTCGCCGTCTCGAAGTTGCGGCCGCCCCGCTTCTGCAGCAACGCCTGATAGTCGGGAATGTCGTCCGCCGTCATGAAAGTGAGCTGCTGGAAGAAAGGATGGTCCGGCGGCAGGTCGTTGAACAACTCGACTGTGTTTTCGGCGATCTCGATGCCCATGTCGTAGAGTTCGCTGTTCAGGCCGCTGTCCTGGAAGAGCTTGATGAAATAGGGATGTGCAGCGAGCTTCCTGTTGGTCATCAGCGGACGCTTCAGTGTGCCGAACAGCAGGTTTTCACCCACCGTCGCCTGCGTATTGTAGGCGGTGAATTCGAACGGCACGACCAGCCCGTCGAGATCCTGCTCCTTCAGCCGCTCGATCAGCGCATGGCGCAGTTCGACGATCCGTTCGGTCAGGTCCTTGTGCGTCTCAGTATCGACCGTGGAGCGAAGCGCCATGTCGAGAATATCCTGCGACATCAGCACCGAATCGAGCACTGGTCGGATGACGCTGTAAAGGTCGTCCGGCCCGGTCGCCCCGGCAGATGTGTAGTCGACCCAGTCGCTGTCGAGGCTGAGAGACGGGTTGCCGGCGCGTTTGGCCTCCGAAATCGCCCACTTGTTGCGCACCGCGGCCTCGCCCTCATAGGTGACGGTCGTCAGCGGGGCATGCTTCAAGCCATATAGAATGTTGTCGCGCAACGTTCCGTGGAAGAAGTAGGTGTCCGAGCCGGCATAGGCGATCCGTCGGCCGGTCACCGATTCCGGTAATTCCAGGATGTCGTGCCCATCGACGGTCACCTTGCCGCTGTCCGGCCAGACCAGCCGTCCGAAGGCCTCGGCCAGATACTCACCCCCACTGCCGCTCTCACCAACGATCGCCACGGTTTCGCCGGGCTGGATCTCGAGCGAAACATGGTCGAGAACACGGGCGCCGCTGTCGTCGCTGATTGTCAGGTTGGTGGCGACAAGCGCATGCTCCAGCCGTGCCGGAGATTTGGGGTCCATGACCTGGATGCGAGGGTCGATCAGTCGGTCGACGCTGAATTGCTCGACCACCTGATTGTACTTTACCTGGACATCCTGACGCGACTGGTCCCAGTCGATCAGTTCCTTGAGCGGTCCCGGCAGATCCTTGTAGGCGTTGATGACCGCGACCAGCTGGCCGATGTCCAGGCGCCCCTGCAAGGCGAGAAACCCGCCGATCGAATAGAACAGGAACGGCGTGACCTGGGCCAGGAAATTGTTGATGAACTTGACCAGGAATTTCCACTGATAGAGGTCGTAGCGGATCGAGAAGATCAGCCCCAGCCGGGCAGCAATATCGGCCCGCTCGAAGTTGGACGTGTCGTTGCCATGGATGGTGCCGATGCCATCGACGATCTCGCCAACTCGGCCAGAAAGTTCGCGCGCCGTCAGCTGGCGCTGGCGGCCAAGCTCAAGCAGTCGCTTGCGCATGCGGGGAATAACGACCGCCTGCACCGCGACGATGCTGGCGGCGATCATACCGAGCCAGAAATTCTGCATGATGATGAAGATCAGAGCGGTGACCGCCTGACCGCCGAGCAGCGCGGGCTGCACGAAAGCGTCGCCGGTGAACCCGCCGAGAGGCTCCACCTCGTCCTTGATCATCGTCGCGATTTCAGCCGCCTTGACGCGCTTGAAATGCGAAGGCGGAAAACGCAGCACCCGATCGACAAGCTCAAAGCGGATGCGACGCAGCATGCGCTCGCCAAGCCTGCCCTTGTAGGTATTGATGTAGAGTTTGAAGAGGCCGTTCAGCACCACCAGGGCCAGAAACACCAGGCTGAGGGCGATCAGCATCTCGAAACGGTCGAGCTTCAGGCCTTTGAATACCTCGATATGGCCGACAAAGGGGATGTCGTAGGCGATATGCATGAAGGACTGCGTGGCGCCTTCGCCCTCGAAGCCCTTACCCTGGATCGGGCCGTTGACGATCTGCTTTGGCAGGTCGAAGGACAGGAAGTAAGGCACCATGGACGCGGCAACGACGAGCAGGATCCATATCTGCTCGAGGCGCGTGTTCGACCAGATATATTTGGCGAGGCTTTTTTCCATTGCTTACCGCATGCTTCTAAATTCGGGGGTCGCCACGCTCGTCTTGCTCTCTCGCATGCCGCTTTTCCCTGTCGCTCGAAATGCGAAATGCCATGGCGGCGATCCGTTCCGATTCCCCGCCTTCGAGCTTATATCACAACAGTCTGCAAAACGAGGTCAAAGCTGCAACGGTCAGGCGGCATCTTGAACGATAACAGCCGTCTTTTCGGCGCCATCCAGGTCGATGGAATGCGAAGCCGGCTTTGGTTTCTGCAGTGCTGTTGCAACGGACTGTTCCAGCATCTCCGCCGTCAGCCCTGCCTCCGGCAAGGCTGTTGCCAGCCCGAGCGCCTCCAGCCGTTCGGCGCGGACAGATTGCTCCGTTTCACCACCGGCGGTGAACGGCACGAGGATGGATCGGCAGCCGGTCACCAGCAGGTCGCAGACCGTATTGTACCCCGCCTGCGAGATCGAAAGCTCGGCCCCCCGCAGCAGCGACGGGAAATCGCTGCGAAAACGAACCAGTTGCGTATTGGCCGGAGCTTCGTTCTGAAGGGCCATGAAGTCCGCCTCGGGCATGTTCGGACCCGCGATCAGGCACCAGCGCCGGTCGGTCGCCACGCGTCTCGCCGCGTCGAGAGAGGCGCGGACGAGATCGCGCCCAACCGCGCCGCCGCCAGCAGACACGACGATATCGAAGACCTCGACCGGCTCCGGTGGTATCGCCGGTGCCACAAGTCCGGTGTAGCGTATCTTGCCGGCGATATCGGCGGCCAATGGAAACGTTTCCTCAAGACGTACGAAACGGGGGTCGCCATGCACAAGCACGCCGTCGAAATGGGCGTCGAGCGTGGCAACGGTTTCAGCGTCGCGCCCCGCCTTCTTCTGCTGCTGCAGGATGTCGCGCACCGAGGAGAAAAGCTTTGGCCGCGGCTTTGCCGTCTCGATGGCGTCGAGCAGCGGCAGCAATTCGAACCGCATTTGCCGACGGCCGAAGGGAAAGGCCTCGATGATGACGACGTCCGGTCGCGTCGCATGAAAGGTCGCAAGCAGCCGGTCGCGCCGGTCGTCCAGGAACGCCTGGTCGACCGGCGTGCCATCCTTGTGGGCAAGTCCTGAAAACCCCGACGTCGCAGCCACTACCGGAGGCAGGGCGATGGAGGTTACGTCGTCACCCGGAAATCCAGCGACGGGCAAACCGCCGGTCACCAGCGTAACGCTGCAGCCGCGACGCGCGAGCGCACTCGCGATGCGGCTTGCACGGGCGATATGGCCAATGCCGAGCAGATGCTGAACGTAGAAGAATACCTTTGGTCCGCTCACGCCGATTGCTTCCGGTTGTCGTCTTTTTGCCATTCCTCCTCGAACAGCCGGCTGAGGTGTCGGATGCTGGAATGATAGTCGAAGTTCTCGCGCACCCGCCGCTCGGCAGCCAAACCCAGACGGTGGCGAAGGGCGGGGTCGCGGATTGCGGTTTCCAGAGCCCGGGCCAGGCCGGTTGGGTCTTCGGAAGAGACCAGCAGCCCATTCTCGCCGTCGATCAAAAGTTCCGGAACGCCGGAAACCCGCGTCGAGATGCAGGCGAGACGCTGGCTGGAGGCCTCGACCAGCACGTTCGGCAGCCCATCGCGGTCTCCGTCGGCAGCAACGCGGCAAGCAAGCGCAAACACATCGGCACGTCGATAGTGTGCCAGCACCTCATCCTGCGCCATCGCACCCTTCCAGATGATGCGGTCGGCAATGCCGAGACTGTCCGCCAGTGCTTTGAGCTCGGGCAACCGGTCACCGCCGCCGATATGCTCGAAGCGCCAGTGGAGCGTCTCAGGCAACAGCGCCAGCGCCCGCAGCAGCACGTCGTAGCCCTTTTTCTCGACGGCGCGGCCGACGCTGAGCAGCAACACCGGTGCAGCGGGATCGCTGCCGTTGCGGTTGGAATGTTGACTTTGGGAAGGGCTGAAACGGGCGAGGTCGAGACCGTGGTAGCTTAGGTGCACACGCTCCTTGAATGGCGTTAAAGTTCGCATGTGGTCAAAACCACTATGAGTGCAGGTCACGGCCCAACGGGCCTGTCCGAGCTTTTCGGTCAGTTCCCAGTCGGGTGACGTCCAGATATCCTTGGCATGCGCCGAACAGGTCCAAGGGGTGCCGGTGAGAATGCTTGCATAGGCGGTGACGGAGGCGGGGGTGTGAATGAAGTGGGCATGCAGCCACTCGGCTCCGTCAGGCCACTCATGCGCAAGCACCATGGCCTGGCCGAGGCGGCGAAATCGGTTGCGCGTCGGGTCACGTTTCAGGTCGGCCCAGAATTGGCGCAGCAGCGGCCGAAAGCCGGGTCGGTGCCTGACCGATAGTAGCGCCTTGACGACGCGCAACGGCTCCTCGTGCAGATATTCCGGCAGGTAGACGACACGCGCCTTGATCTCGTCGTGGACCGGGTGCCGCTTCTTGTCGGTGGGACGGCGCATCGAGATCAGCGTCAGGTCGAAGCCCGCCTGCTCCAGCCCAAGCAGCTCCTGGGCAATAAACGTTTCAGACAGCCGGGGATAGCCCTTGAGGACGACCAGTATTTTTTTTCGGATAGGCAATGGCTGCGCTCTACTCACCGACGACGGAAAGCGAGGGATAGCTCTCCCGCCCGTCGAGCCACTCGCCGACGATCTGCGAGATGTTGACGAGACCCTCGAGCCGCATGTTCTTCTCACCGCTCTTCGATGGAGGTGCACGATTGACCAGCTTCTTCAAGGCTGCCGACAACTGCAATGCGTCCTCGGACTCCTCGGGCAGCAGCATGTCGACAAGTCCCAGTGCACTCGCCCGCTGGGCGCGGATCAGTTGTTCCTCGCGCGGCCGCGTCCGCGGGATGATAAGCGCCGGCTTGTCGAAAGACAGGATTTCGCAATAGGTGTTGTAGCCACCCATGGCGACCACGGCCGTCGCACCATCGATCAGTTCTTCCATGCGCTTGTCGAACTCGATCACCTCGAGACAGCTGATCTTGTTGGCACGCTCGACAAGTTCGGTCCGCTCACGGGCCGGCATATAGGGTCCGAGCACGATCAGCGTCTTGTACTGCAGCGAGCGATCCTTCTCATAGGCGTTGACGATATCTCGCACGAGATCCGCGCCATCGCCGCCGCCGCCTGTTGTCACCAGAATGTAGTCCTCATCTGGCACATGCTCGGATTTCTTGCCCTGCGGCACGCTGCGCTGCAGGAAGCCGACAAAGTCCATTTTCCGTCGTACACCGGCGGGAACGTCGAGGCCGAGAAGCGGATCGTAGAAATCGGGCGGCCCATAGACCCACACCCGGTCGTAGTACTGGTCGATCTTCTCCAGCATGTTGCTCTTCTTCCACTCGGCATCGAGCAGATGCGGCGCATCCATCACATCGCGCATGCCGAGCACCAGCGTCGTGCCGCGCGCCTTCAGATATTGCAGCGTTTCCTCGACTTCGCCCTTGAGACCGAGCGGTTCCTTGTCGACGATGAAGATGTCCGGCTGGAAGTTTTCGGCCGTCTGGCGGATGATCGCCTGGCGCATCTTCAGCGTGTCTTTCAGGTCGACGTCGCCGGACATCGAGGTGTATTCGCCGTCCTTGAGCTTGATGACGCTCGGCACCTGGACGAAGTCGACACGGGCACGGTAGTCGAATGCCCCGGCGATGGTTGCGCCCGAAATAATGAGGACATTCAGCCCGCGATAGTCGCCAACCAGCGAATGCGCGATCGTCCGGCAGCGGCGCAGGTGTCCGAGCCCGAACGTGTCATGGCTGTACATGAGTATGCGTGCATCTTCAACGCGCCGTTTCATGGGCAAAACCTCAAGTCCAAACGTCTTTCGCAGTTAGTTTGCAAGAGGGAGCCAATGCCGTCATGCGCCGTGCGCGCTGTTTTGCGTCCGCACCACACGCTATTTGTAGGGATCGGCAGCATCGCGCAAGCCATCTCCCAGAAAATTGAAGGCAAGTATCACAAGAATTACCGGAATCATCGGGAACAGAAGCCAAGGATAAAAAGCGATAACGCTGACGCTTCGGGCCTCTGTCAGCAGGATACCCCAGCTGGTGATGGGTGGGCGCAGGCCAAGGCCGAGAAAGCTCAGGGCTGTTTCGCCGAGGATCATGCTCGGGATCGAAATCGTCGCGGTGGCGATCAGATGCGACATGAAGCCCGGTACGAGATGGCGGCCGATGATGCGTCGCGATTTGGCGCCCATCAACTGTGCCGCCAGCACATAATCCTCTTCGCGCAAGGACAGGAGTTTTGAGCGGACGGCGCGCGCAAGCCCGGTCCAGTCGAGAATGCCGAGAATGATGGTGATCCCGAAGTAGACCAGGATCGGGCTCCACGTCACCGGCATGATCGCCGCCAGCGCCATCCACAGCGGCAGGCTCGGTAGCGATTGCAGCACTTCGATAACCCGCTGCACGAGAAGATCGAACCAGCCACCGTGATAACCGGCAAGTCCACCGAGCACGATACCGAGGATGAAGCTGATCGATATGCCGATCAGGCCGATGGTCAGCGAGATACGTGCACCGTAGATGATCCGCGAGAATACGTCCCGCCCGAGCCGGTCCGTTCCCAGCAGATACATCTGCCCGCCCACAGCCGGGCAGACCAGATGGATGTTGGAGGGAATGGCGCCCCAGAAATTATAGGCATCCCCACGGCAGAGGAAGCGGATCGGCTGCACGTCGTCAGGCTTATCCGTATAGGACCTGCGCAGCGTCTCGATATCGAGCGACATGGTGCGACCGTAGACAAAAGGCGCCACGAGCTTTCCGTCATGGAAGATGTGGACCGCCTGGGGCGGCGCATGGATGAAGTCGACATTGCGGGTGTGCAGGCCATAGGGAGCAATGAACTCGGCGATTATAACGACGCCGTAGAGGAAAAGCAGGAATATGCCGGAGGCGACCGCCACCCGGTGGCGCTTGAATTTCCACCACATAAGCTGCTTTTGCGACGCCATGTGATAGCGCGTCTGGCCCGCCGACATCGCCTCGAACTGCATCGGGTCGAATGGCGCTGTCGAGACGTAATGCTGCATCGGCGCCCCGGGTTCTGGCAAGGATGAGGTCAACGGATGCTCCTGCCCTGCAAGCGGATACGGGGGTCGAGAAAGCCAAGGGCTATGTCGGAAATCAGCACGCCGATGACATTGAGGACGGCAAGGAACATCAGGAACGATCCGGCAAGATACATGTCCTGGCTCTGCAACGCCTTGATCAGCATAGGCCCGGTGGTCTCCAGCGACAGGACGATCGCTGTTATTTCAGCGCCCGAGATGATCGATGGCAGGATCGAACCGATATCGGCGACGAAAAAGTTGAGGGCCATTCGTAGCGGGTATTTGATCAGCGCACGCAGCGGGTGAAGACCCTTGGCCCGCGCGGTGATGACGTATTGCTTCTGCATCTCGTCAAGCAGGTTGGCGCGCAGCCTCCGGATCATGCCTGCGGTACCGGCCGTGCCGACGATGACGACGGGGATCCACAGATGCGAGAGGATGGAACTCGCCTTCTCCCAGCTCATCGGCTGGGACAGATATTTCTGATCCATAAGGTGGCCGATGGAGACGCCGAACCAGACATTGGCGAAATACATCAGGATGAGCGCCAGCATGAAGTTCGGAATGGCGATCCCGAGCAGCCCGAGAAACGTCAGGCTGTAGTCGCTCCAGCTGTACTGATGCGTCGCCGAATAGATGCCGATGGGAAACGCGATCAGCCATGTCAGCAGGATAGTGGTGAACGACACGAGGATAGTCAGCCACAGTCGGTCGCCGACCACCTGGGAGACGGGTAGCTGATACTCGAAGGAATAGCCAAAATTGCCATGCAGCATGCCGGCCACCCAGTAGACGTACTGGACCGCCACCGGCTTATCCAGGCCGTATTCCTTGCGAAGCTCCTGTATTTCCTGAAGGTTGGCGGTCTCGCCCTGTGCTTGAAGTTCGGCAATCTGGCTTTCGAAGAAGTCGCCCGGGGGCAGCTGGATGATGGTGAATACCAGCATCGAGATGACCAGCAGTGTCGGGACCATGACGGCGATGCGCCAGACGATATATCTAAGCACGGGGATGGTCCTCCGTCAGCCAGAAGGTATCGGGCATGTAGATGCCGAGGAAGCATGTCGGATCGAAACCGTAGAGCGCCTTTTCGGGCACGTTCTGCAGCCGCCTGGAGTGCAGGATTGGCTGCAGGGTGCCATTGATCAATCCGATCGAAAATACCTGCTCGGTATAGATGGCCAGCATCTTTTGCCAGATTTCCGTCCGTTCCTCGAATGAGGCCGCGATACCCCATTGTGCCAGGAGTTCGTTCAGCTGCGCAGCCTCGGGAACATCGGGGGCAACCCCCTGGCTTCCGCCGGACAGGTAGTACATGCCCCAGAGCGGCCATTGAAGCTGGTCGTCCATCGTCGGTGCCAGTTCGCCGGGGTTCATGTCTGCCGTCGGTACGCCATTGTCGAGCCCGTACCAGATGGACATCATGATGCGCCCGCCCATCGCCCGGCTGCGGAAGATGTCGCGCTGCGAGGAGCGCGTGAAGGCCGCAATGCCGATCTTCCGCCAGTGGTCGGTGACCAGCTCCATCACATCGGTGTCGAGCGTGCTTTCGCCCGCTGTCTCAACGGTGATTTCCATCGGCCGCCCGTCGGGCAGCAGGCGCAGGCCGTCTGCGTTGCGCTTGTCGAGGCCAGCAGCATCGAGCAGGGCATTGGCCTGGGCCGGGTCATGGTTCACCCAGGCCTTGGCGTCTTCCGGCTTGAAAAGCGGGCTTTCGGGCAGCACGGTGTCGGCACTTTCAGCACCTAGGCCATAGAAAGCCGCCATGTTGATCTCGTGACGGTCGATCGCCATGGACAGCGCCCGGCGTACCCTGACGTCGCGGAACACTTCGCGCCAGACCTTGTCGGCACAATTGAGGTTCGGCAGCAGCGCCACGCGCGATCCGCGCGCCATTTTCCAGAGGTTGACCTTCACCGGGTAGCGCTTTTCGGCGTCTTTCAGGAACGCATAATCGTCGAAATCAATGCCGGTCGCCTGCAGGTCGCTTTCGCCGGCACCGGTCTTGGCAGCAATTATCGACGACGAACTGACATTCAGAACGAAGCGGTCGATATAGGGAAGCTGCCGCCCGTTCTCGTCGACCCGGTGAAAATACGGGTTGCGCTCGAAAACGAACTGCTCGGCCGGTGGCGCGGTGGTGTTGTGCCAGGGATCCAGCACCGGCAGGGCCGGATTTTCCGGACGGTAGGCGCGACCCATCTTGATGTGCATCTCCTGCCACTTGCGCGCATGATTTTCCTTCATGAGCGAAGACAGCCTGATCTCGTCCTGATATTTCTTGTGAAACTGCTTGAGGTAATGAGCGGGGCCGGCAAGCACCAACGGCTGCGGGGCAGCGATGATCGGCAGGAAATTGGGGTTCGGCTTGTCCCAGGAGTAGCGCACCGTCAGGGAATCGATCACCTCGAACTTCGGCAGGCTGCCATGCGGCCTCAGTTCCAGGGCGCCGCCGCCCGGAGTGAGCTGCTTGTTGAGGATGACGTCTTCCCACCAGTAGCGAAAATCGTCGACGGTGAACGGCGCGCCGTCCGACCATTTATGGCCGGGCCTGAGGTGGAAGGTAAAGACCCGGTCGTCTTCGATGTCATAGGATTCGAGAATGTCCGGTTGCATCTGCAACTTCTCGTCATAGCCGATCAGTCGCGCGTAGCCGTAGATCGTCATGAACCGGAGATCGCTCTGCCCACCGATGATGGTCCGCACCGAGCCGCCATATTGGCCGGGCTGGCGCCCCATCGCCTTCAGTTGGACAACCCGAGGGCGGTCCGGCAGGCGGTCGGCCATAGCTGGCATCTGGGCTGCATCCAGCCATGGCCGAAGATATTCCGGCTCAATATCGCGATCTGCAGCGCGCGCCGAAAACGTCGGCAGCATGGTCGAGGCAATTGCACCAAGGAACGTCCGACGGGTTACCACGTGCGCAATTCCTGGATGTTGGCGTCGCGATGGGCGCGAACGAAATGGCCATCGCCGAGATCTGCGTAGGCAAGTTCTTCGCCTTCGGCCTCGGCGAAGTTCGGACCCCAATCCCGCTTCGAGCTCGGGCCGACCGCTTGCAGCCCTGCAAAGTCGAGGGGACGATCGAGGTCGGGGAAGGGGACGGCTGACAGCAGCGACCGGGTGTAGGGATGCACGGGGTCGCGCAATATGATGCCCCTGGGGGCGATCTCGACGATGCGTCCGCGATACATCACGGCAATGCGGTCGGCCATGTAATCGACGACCGCCAGATTGTGCGAGATGAACAGGTAGGTGAGCCCGAGTTCCTTCTGCAGGTCCTTCAGCAGGTTGAGAATCTGCGCCTGCACGGAGACATCGAGCGCCGACACCGGTTCGTCCAGGATCAGCAGCTTCGGACCGAGAGCCAGTGCCCGGGCGATGCCGATACGCTGGCGCTGCCCGCCGGAAAAGCTGTGTGGATAGCGGCTGAGGTAGCGTTCGTCGAGGCCGATCGCGCGCATCAGCGCCGAGACTTTCTGCTTGCGGCCGGCGCTATCGCCGCGCCCGTGTATTTCCAGAGGCTCGCTGAGGATATTGCGCACCGTCATGCGCGGCGAAAGCGACGAAACCGGGTCCTGGAACACCATCTGTATGTTGGTGCGCAATTCCATCAGTTCGTCGCCGCTCACAGCCAGCACATCGACATCGCCGTGGCCGTCGTTGAAAACGACGGTACCGCTGTCCGGCTGGACGGCGCGCATCAATATCTTGCTGACCGTCGTCTTGCCGCAGCCGCTTTCGCCAACCAGTCCCAGGCATTCGCCCCGACGAATATCGAAGCTAACATTGTCGACAGCACGCATCTCGGAGCCGGCTCCCCTGTCGAACAGACCGCGCTTTTTTGTTTTGTAAGTCTTGGCAAGATTGCGGACCGTCAGCAGCACTTCCGGTCCTGCCGGCTCGCTCTTGCGCTTTGCGGAGAATGTATCGATGTTGACAGGCACGTCGCGCAGCGATTTCAGCCGCTCACCGGGCTTCATGTCGAAATGCGGTACGGCGGACATCAGTCCCTTCAGATAGGGATGTTGCGGGTTCCTGAAGATAGTCTCGACGGGACCGGCCTCCATCACCTCGCCGTGGTAGATGACAACCACTTCGTCGGCCATATTCGCGACCACGCCGAGATCGTGGGTGATCAGCAGCATCGCCATTTGCATCTTGCTCTGCAGATCGCGGAGCAGCGTGAGGATTTGTGCCTGGATGGTCACGTCTAGCGCCGTCGTCGGCTCGTCGGCGATCAGCAGCGCCGGGCTGCAGATCAGCGCCATGGCGATCATCGCTCGCTGGCGCATCCCGCCGGAAAGCTCGAACGGATACATGTTGAAGGTACGCTTGGGGTCCTGAAAGCCCACGAGCTCCAGCATTTCCTCGGTCTTGAGGCGCTGTTCTTCCTTGGTCGCGGTGCTGTGTATCCGAAGCGCTTCGCTGATCTGGTTTCCAACCGTGTGAAGCGGGGACAGCGACGTCATCGGCTCCTGGAAAATAGTCGCCATCCTCCCGCCGCGAAGAGCCCGCATGGGGGCGCTGTCGCGCGACAGGCTCAAGATGTCGGTGGTGACGCCGTTTTTTGGGTCGGTGAACAAAATCCTGCCGGATGCAACAGCCGGAGTGGGCAAAATGCCCATGATTGCCTGGCTTATGATCGACTTTCCGGACCCGGATTCGCCGACCAGTGCGGTCACCTTGCCCGGTAGGATCCGAAGGCTGGCACCTTTGACGACGGAGAGCTTGTCGCCGTAAAGCGAAAACGATACGTCGAGATTTTCGATACGCAGCAAGTCCGTCTCAGGCGCCATGCAAAAGAATTTCCCCGTATCACCTGTGACCCGCGCCGGCACACTAACGTAGGCTATAACGGGTGTCCAGTTCGCCGGTTCCAGTCTCCCGACAGAAATCTGCTTCGTCTTCAGATACCTATCAGAATGGCGCGAAGGAGCTTATGCTTGGCTCTACTGGACGATTTTTCCGGGTTGCCGCCGGATATCCTGTTTCTTGGCGTCGCGATGCAGAAGAATAACTTGCTCTGCCTCGGATAACCCGTCCGTCGCGGCATCGTAGAAAACATCCTGATCACCCTGCGATGTAACAACAGGCTTCGGGTGAAGTACAGTCAGTTTCTGCCGTACGCCGCGAAGCTTTTCTTCGCCGAGCGTTACCCAATCGCCGCCGCTATAGCCAACGAATGCCTTGCTGGCGACCACTTCGCGGGAATACTTCTTGGTCAGCGATTGCAGTCTTTGCACTTCGTTGACGGCGGAGCCGAACGCGGAGAATGTCAGCCGGTCCCTGAGGCCGACGTTGCCGAACATAACATTGCCGACATGCAAGCCGATGCCATAGCGGATCGGGTTTAGCTTTCTGGACAGGCGATCCTCGTTCAGTTGCGCGACACGCATCTGCGCCTGCGCGACGGCAGCAAGCGCTGCCCGGCAGGCAACCTTCGACGGGTCCCTGTGCCTGTCGCAGGGATACACCGCCAGAAATCCGTCCCCGAGAAAACTCATGATTTCGCCGCCGTTCCGGTTGAACGGCGCGGCTATCGCGTCGAAGAACGCGTTCAGCGTGTCGATATACGCCTGGCGCCCCTCTTTCTCGGCAAATACCGTCGATTGACGCATGTCTCCCATCACCAAAGCGGCGCGGATAGTCTCGCCGTCGCCGCGCCGGATCTGGCCGTTCAGCACGCGTCTGCCCGCATCGCCTCCGAGATAGGTGGTCAGCATGTTGTTGGCGAGCTTGCCGAGCACCGCCATCTTGGCTGCCAGCGCCAGATGGTTTTGCATCCGCAACAGGGCACCGATCATCTCTTCACTGAAGCCGCTCGCGCCATCCGTTGCCCACGAACCCATCATGCCTTGCGCCGAGCCGTCACCGAAGGTCTGCACGAAGGCTATGTAGTCGGTGACTTTCTCCTTGCGCAGTTCCTCGAAGATCGGGAAGTCAAGCGGCCCGTCGCCGTCGATGCGGCGGCGCATATAGTCGAGATTGCTGGTCAGCAGATGGTAATAGGGGCTTTGCAGGAACCGCTCCGGCTTTTCGCCGGAGTGGCGATAACCTTCGATCGTCAGCCCGCTGGCGCGACGCCAGGTGAATCCCAGCGCATCATAGAGTGGATGCAGCATCGAAAATGTCAGATGCACACGGGCAATCGGCAGGCCGGATGCGGAAATACGGTCACAGAAGCCGCGCACGACGTTCTCGAGGTTTTCGCCCGTCAGCGCCGCCTGCGTCAACCACTCCGCCACCTTGTCGAGAAAAATGTCGGAGACGCTGGGAAAGGAGTTCGTCATGCAAGCGGTTCTCTGGAGTGGCGTCGGTTGCCGGGTGCAAGGGGCAACTGTTACGGAGGCAGATAAGAACATTTCAGGTTGAGGCAATGGGCACGGTAAAGCCTGTCGCGTAAAACACTATTCCTCCTGACGAACAGTGTCAGACCGGGCCCGATGCAATAGTCGACCAGCTTCCGGCGGGCATCTCGGCGCCAGACTGCGGCTGGCACGAAGATCCGCGGCAGCCATGGCGTAGCCGCCATTGGCGCCATCGATGAAATGCATGTGGTCGCGCGACAGGGGCGTCGGCACGAAGCAGGTCATCAGTGCCGAGGCCTGCCGGTGCAATCCGTAGCGGCATATACCCTTTGCTTCCGCTTCCTTCAGGATTTTCTCCAGTCGCGCGAGGCGGTCGGCATCGAGGTCGATCGTCATTTTCAGGCCGTCGTCGAATTTCCGGAAATCGGAATTGGCCGCGACGTCCCGCTTGTAGCGGCGTGCATCGAAGGACCCCAGCGTGAGCCTAAGCTTGTGCAGGGCGATGGTCAGGCCGATCTGTGCGGCGATGGCGAGCTTGCGGCGCAGGATCCGTCTGTCCGAGGCCGTCGCGCGCGCTTCGTCCGCCACCCCGCCAAGCGCCAGACCCAGTTCGGGGCCGTCGACCGGCACCGGATGGCCATCGCGACCCTGCTCGGCGGCGATTGCAATGATGCCGGCGACGAGGCTCTGGAACTCCAAACCATGGCCGCGCACATCCGGTACCGCGATGACAGAGACGATTTCGCCGTTGCGCGCCTCGATCGGGTTCCAGCGACAGGAAAGACCGGTCAGGTCCGGACGCATCTGCGTCTGGTCGGCTTCGACACCGTAGTTACCGGCCTTCATCTGCGCCTCGGCCCAGGTCGTGCCGCCGCCAGCGAACATGGCGTAGGAGACGAAATCCGTCGGGCTGAAACGCGCCACCCGAACGTCCATTCCCTGTGCCCGGATGTCGGCCATCGGCACGAGCGCGCATCGCAGGCTCAGGTGCAGGTCGGCGGCCACGAAGGATTGCACGGAGGCCAGCGCCTGGCGTGTGCGGTCCAGGCCGCTCGACGGAATGGCGATGCACGCCCCATCTCCGCCGAATACGAAAGGATAGTCGGCGCGTCCGAGTGCGTTGAGAACGGCGGAGATGACGCTGGCTCCGGCCATGTTGACGGCCTTGTAGCGACCGGCTGCAATCGCTTCCGTCGAGGAGACAATATCGGCAAGAGCCAGATACCAGTCGTCGGGCAGGGGACGATAGTTGCCGTCGTCCGTCACCCCTTCGAAGCGGGTGAAGACCGGCAGGGCACTGAAGAACGCATCATGTGTCAAATCGTCCATAATCCATCCCTATCATATCCCTTTATGTTGAACGAGTGCAGTGACGGATGAGTTGCACGCGACGCGACAGACCGAAAACGTCGTTGTCCTGTCGACGGGGCCGTCCTGACCTGCTAGGCGGACACACTCAATTGCCAACCCTGGAAATTCCCGACCATGAGCCGCCTCGACAGTTTCATTCGACGCCTGAGCGCCCAGCGCGACATACTCGATCATCTGACCAGAGATGTCGCCGCTCTCGAAGGCCCGATCCTCGAGTTGGGGCTGGGCAACGGTCGCACCTTCGATCATCTGAGGGAGCGTTTTCCCGGGCGTCGGATCATTGCCTTCGACCGCGCCGCCAATGCCTCCGCCCATTCGATGCCGGCGCCGGAAGATCTGGTGCTTGGCGAAATCCAGCAGACGGCCCAGGCATTTCTCGGTGTGGATGCGGCACTCGCCCACGCCGATATCGGCACCGGCTACCCTGACAAGGACGAGATCACGCTGCGCTGGCTGCCCCAGTTGATGGCCGGTGTGCTGAGATCGGGTGGCGTGGCAGTCAGCGGCCTGCCGCTTGTCCACGCCGACCTGCAGCCGCTTCCGCTGCCGGATGGCATCCACGAGGATCGCTATTTTATCTATCGCCGCAGATAAGACTCAGCCGTAAAAGAGCACATCGAACTGTTCGCCGGTAACCGGCAACTCGTCGACCTGCATGTCGATCTGACGATCTTCGCTGAACATGATGCAGGTCTGGTAGAAGCCTGCCAGCTGCCGCTTGAAGTCGGCAGCCTGCTCCGGCCCGTAGAATGCCGGCGTGAACTCCATGTAAAGCGGCACGCGCCGAGCCATCAGGGCGTGCATCGAGCGACAGGCCACCGGCTCGTAGCCTTCGATGTCCATCCAGATCAGCCCGATCTGACTGACCGCCACGCCGGCCTCTTCGAGGATCTGCGCCACCGGCCTGACCGGAACGGAGATCTTCAAGGATCCGCCGGCCTTGCTGATGGCGCTGCTTTTGCCATGGTTGCTGTGATGCTGGAAGAATTCGAGGTTGCCAGTGCGGTCGCCTGCAGCGCAATTGACCAGCGTGACGCGGTCTTCGAGCTGGTTCTGCTGGATATTGCAGCTGAGCAACCTGACATTGCGCGGATCCGGCTCGACCGTGACGATCCGGCGATAGGCCTGGCTCAGGGCAAAGTAGATGGTCTGCGTGCCGATATTTCCGCCGAGTTCGAGCAACACGTCACCGCGGCGCTGCAATCCGCGCTCACGCAATACAGCCAGCAGGCGGTCTACATGGTCGCGCTCGAAATGCCCCTTCCGGAACACCTTGCGGCCGATATAGTCCGATGGCGAAACGCTCATGATGTGATCGCCGCAGTCGACCGTCAGCGTCAAAACCCGCGACCCTATCCCGCCGATCAGCAGTTTGCGGCCGAACGGCATGTCGAACAGGCGCGTCGCCAGACGGTCGCGCAGCTTGCGCAGGCGTCGCTTGTAGTTTTTGCGTATCCAAAGGAGAGGGCTCATCATCGCCTTCCCTACACCGGCCGCCCGCTCATGCAAAGCGGCGGCACTCGCTCTTCGGCACGATATAGACCTGCAGCGGCTGCGCACGACCGCGCACGGCGATCTCACGGCTCTCGATGCCTGCAGTGTCGACACCGGAGAGCAGCGCGACCGGCTCCGAGAATACAAGCGCGGTCTCGAACTCCTTGGCAGCGCTCTCGAGCCTGCTCGCGACGTTGACCGTATCGCCGATTGCCGTCAGAGATTTCACGTTGCCATAGCCCATCGATCCGACAACGGCCCGCCCGGTGTGGATGCCGATGGCGATCTGAAGGGGCGCTGAGAGTTCATCCGCCAGTTCCGCCGCCAGCTTGTCGAGCTCGACGACAATCGCAGCTGCAGCCTTCAGCGCCTGCCGGCAGGCAATCTCCGGCGTAGTGCCAAGGCCGAACAGCGCCATCACGCCATCACCGATGAATTTGTCGATACGGCCGCCTTGCTCCTCGATGACGCGCCCGACGATGGAAAAATAGCGGTTGAGCAGAAACACGATATCGAACGGCAGACGCGATTCGGTAAGCGTTGTGAAATGGCGGATGTCGCAGAACAAAACGACGATCTCGCGCTCCCGACCCGGGCTTGCCGCCTGGCTGAAGGCGGGAATGGCCGTCTCGGCGAGAGGCACGAGCATCGGCACGACGGTGACGTTATGGGGCGGGCGCAGCTGGCAGGCGAGCCTGACTTCAGGTGCCGCACCAATCCTGGTCAGGGTTTTCTGCTCGAGGGAATCAGGCGGCGGCAGGTTCTTGCCACCCTCGAGCACCTGGACGCGGCAGGTCGAACATTGCCCCTTGCCACCACAGATCGAATAATGCGGAATGCCCCCGAGGCGGCTGGCTTCGAGCACTGTAAAGCCACGCGGCACCTCGATGGTCTCGCCGCCGGGATAGCGAATGGTAATCTGGTGCGCCCGCTCGCTCCATCGACGTCTGGCCCGCAGCAGGAACAGTCCAATGATCGAGACAGCGAGGATTCCGTAGAGCGCCAACCGGTACGGGGCAAGCGCCTCCGACACGCCGCGGGGTGCGGAGCCTGCGACGCTTGCAGCCTCCCGGGCCCCGTAATAGCCGCCGGGATAGCCGTTGGGGACTTCATGGGCGATCTGGTAGGCGATATTGCGGCCCATCGCCGCAAAACCGAGCAAACCCAGCACCGGCAGGAGGATTGCGAACGCCAGCAGGGCAGGTGCGAGGCGGCTGTACCATGGGCGATATCGCAGCCAGAAATGCAGCCCGATGCATCCATGCACCCAGACCACGACCAGTGCGATCGCCTGTCGCATGCCAACGTAGGGCGAGTTGACCCATAGGGACCGGACGGTGGAATGGTAGGTGTCGGCAAAGCCGTAGAGGCTGTAGACGACCCGCGTGGCGACGACGTGGTCGATCAGCAGCAGCGGCACCAGCAACCCGGTGATAATCTGGAAGGCCTCGCCGACCGGCATCCGGAGCGTCCTGCGAAGATACAGCGCCCGGAACACCAGAAGGACATGGATGACGACCGCACCGTAGAAAAGGCCGGTGCCGATGGGATTGCGCCATATCAGCAGGAAGATAAGGCGACCTTTTTCCGCTACATGAACGGAGATCAGCCCGAGCGCGTGATTGCTGATATGCATCAGCACGAACAGGAACACGACCAGACCCGAGCCCAGTCTGGCTCTCCGGATGGATCGGTCGGAAAGCAGGGTATGTCGCGCCGCTATGGTTTCAATCCGCCTCTGGATGGCTGTTCACAAATGCGCTCTGATAGGCTAACCAAAACCGGCCATGAATATCGACATGCCACATTTGTCTATGGTTTATCTAGCGAATAACCGGGAAGCTGTCGAGGATCACCCCGCAATACAAGGTCGCATCATCCTGTCGTTCACGAAGGCTTTATGGGTTTTCCACGCCGTTCGACGGCAACGCGACAGGGGAAACGTCAACAAACTGGCGATGCCATGAAAATTGCCTTCTATGCGCCGCTAAAATCGCCCCACCATGCCGTCCCCTCTGGCGACCGCCTGATGGCGAGGCAGCTGATCGCAGCGCTCGAAATGGCAGGCCACAGCGTCGAGGTTGTGTCCGAACTACGCAGTTTCACGGCAACGCCGGATCCGGATTTGCGCGCGCAAATGACGACAAAGGCCGGCGAGGAGATCGCGCGCCTTGTGGCAATGCCGACATCAACCAGGCCACAGCTCTGGTTCACCTACCATCCTTATTACAAGACGCCGGACCAGATCGGTCCGGCTGTGGCACGTGTGTTCGGTATCCCCTATGTCACCGCCGAAGCCTCCTATTCCGGGCGCCGGGATGAGCAGGGCTGGCGCGAAAACCAGCGTCTTGTTGCTGATGCCGTGCGCCAGGCTGCCGTCAATTTTTGCTTCACCGAGCGCGATCGGTGCGGCCTGATGAAAGCCATTCCCGAGGGTGTGTATGCTCACCTTCCCCCGTTCATCGACCCGGCGCAGTTTGCGTCGCCCGCGACAGAGGCGCCCCACCGGCTGATAACTGTCGCGATGATGCGCGATGGCGACAAGCTCGACAGCTACGCGATGCTGGCGCGCGCGCTCGATTTGATCCGCGAGAAGGACTGGACGCTGACGATCATTGGCGATGGCCCCAAACGTCCGGACGTCCAGGCAATGTTCGCAACGTTCGGTGACCAGCGCATCGATTGGCTCGGCCAGAAAAATGTTGACGAACTCGCCGTCGAGCTTTCACGCGGCGGTATCTATGTCTGGCCGGGCTGCGGCGAGGCCTATGGTCTCGCCTATCTCGAGGCCCAGGCAGCAGGTCTTCCCGTCGTTGCCCAGGCAACGGCCGGTGTTCCGGAAGTCGTCGTGAACGGCAAAACTGGCATTCTGACGCCGGATGGGGATGTGCAGGCATTTGCGGCAGCGATTGCCGAGCTTCTCGACGATCCCCAGCGCAGCCGGGAGATGGGGGCCGCCGCGCGTCAGTTCATTTTTGCCGAACGGTCGCTGGAGGCCGCATCGAGCCGGCTGGACGCGCTCTTGCACCAGCATCTGGGAGAACGATATGCGCGATGAGCCGCACTGGGAAAAATTGGGCAACGTACTCGAGAGGATGTCCGATGCAAACCGCAGCGCTCGGCTATGGCTGCGCGATGACGATGCTATCCAACCGACGCCGGCGCTCGAGAGGCTGCTGGACATGACAAGGCATGCCTCGGTGCCGCTAAGCCTTGCCGTCATTCCCGCCTTCACCGGCCAGCCGCTGGCAGACAGGTTGGAGGGCGAGACCCACGCCGCCGTGACCGTTCACGGCTGGAGCCACGAAAACCATGCCGGCAGCGGTGGCAAGAAGTGCGAACTCGGTTTGGATCGCCCGGCCGACGTCGTGCTTGGAGAACTCGGTGACGGTCTGGCCAAACTCCGAGCGCTCTATGCCGCCCGGCTCGATCCAGTGCTCGTCCCGCCATGGAACCGCATCGACAAGACACTGCTGCCCGAACTGAAGCCTCTCGGCTTTCGCGCCGCATCCGTCTATGGCAAGGCAGACATCGCCAGCCCTATCGAATTGATCAATACCCATGTCGACATCATGGATTGGTCAGCAGGCCGTTGCCGCCCTCACGCGGACCTCGTGGATCTGCTGGTCGCCGAACTCGCACGTCGCATGGACGGCAGCGATGAGCCGATCGGAATTCTGACCCATCATCTCGTGCACGACGAAGCCTGTTGGGATTTCATGGAAAAGCTGTTCGAAGTGACGGCTACCAGCGACGCCGCGCGCTGGCATCCGCTGGGCGAGCTATTGGATTAAACAGTCACCGTCTGGCCATCGAACGCGGCGAATGCGCCAGGAAGACGTTCGCGAGCCTTTGCCTGCATGGCGTCCAGTTCGTCGTCCGTGCGCGATGGAGCATGGTGAAAGAGGGCCATGCGCTCGACACCGGCCATCTTCGCGAGCTTGACGCCTTCTTCCCAGGTCGAATGGCCGAACCCGCGATATTTCGTCATTTCCGGTTCTGTATAGGTCGTGTCGTAGACCACCAGATCGGCCCCCTGCATCAGGGCCAGAGCCGCTTCGTTGATCTGGTCGTCGCGGTGCTCGGTGTCATAGACAAGGGCGATGATCCGGCCGGCCCATTCGATGCGGTAGCCGACGGCCCCGCCTGGATGATTGAGCAGCGCGGTGTGGATGACGATCCCCGCATGGGGCTCGATCACGTCGCCGGGTTTGAAATCGCGAAAGCCGAGTGTCGCCCGGCAGATATCAGGCTCGACTGGAAACCATGGCGGCCGCATGAACTGGTCGATCATGCCTCTCGTGGTCGTCTTGCCGGCGAGATGTCCCGACCACAGGTTGACGGTGACGTTTGGATTGTAGATGGGCTCGAAGAAGGGCAGGCCTATGATGTGGTCGTAGTGGGAATGGGTGAAAAACAGGTCGATGTCCGTGACTCCGCCCTGTCGCAGCGCAGCCGACGCTTCGCGCACGCCTGTGCCAGCGTCGAACAGCAGGTGCCTGTCGCCAAATTTGATTTCGATGCAGGACGTGTTGCCGCCGTAACGCTCGAATTCCGGGCCGGAAACCGGGATACTTCCCCGGACGCCCCAGAATTTGAGTTCAAGCAGATCGCTTTTCATGCTCGTTTTTATACCAATTCCCCATTGCCGACAACGTAACCACACTTTTTCCTCCGTGCGAAGCCAGCAATTTCCATAAAAGTTTCCATCAGGCGAAAACCAAATCACCGAAAACCCGGCCCCGACCTTCGGCGCGCGCGCGTAAGGTCGGCTTTGTGCGTTTTCGCGGGAACCTAAGCATCTTCTTAACGTTTAAATTGTCGGCATCGTAATGCCTGCCGATCCAGAAATTTTGCAAACGGTGCATCATCTCCTTGTCGATATTTCATCGCATAATGCCGCAGCGCCTGTGCTCGACAAAGCGATGGGCGCGTTTGCCTGATCTGACAACCAACCCAAGAACGGACCTATCCTTATGAGTTTTTCATTCTCGGAACTAGACTTCATGAAGCCGGAACTCGGCGCCGAATACACCGGCGCCGGAACGCATTTTGCGGTGTTTTCGGCCAATGCCGAGAAGATTGAACTTTGCCTCTACACGGATGACGGCAAGACGGAAACAGCCCGCATGGCGCTGCCAAAGCGGGAAGGCGATATCTGGTCGGGTTATATCGCCGGCCTCGGCCCAGGCACGGTCTACGGCTACCGCGCTCACGGCCCCTACGATCCAGCCAATGGCCACCGCTTCAACCCCAACAAGCTGCTTCTCGACCCATACGCCAAGCAGATCATTGGTGACATAAAGTGGGATGACGCGCTCTACGGATATACGATTGGCGCCGAGGATGGCGATCTCTCGTTCGACGAGCGTGACAGCGGTCCGT
Source organism: Rhizobium rhododendri (assembly GCF_007000325.2). Classification (GTDB taxonomy): domain Bacteria; phylum Pseudomonadota; class Alphaproteobacteria; order Rhizobiales; family Rhizobiaceae; genus Rhizobium; species Rhizobium rhododendri. The sequence continues at coordinate 3,677,236 of NZ_CP117267.1, forward strand.
TCATGGTAAAGGGCGTTGTTCAGGATTCTGATTTCGACTGGGATGGAGACAAGGCAATCCGGCGCCCCTGGACGGAAACCGTTATCTACGAAGCCCATGTCCGCGGCATGACGATGACCCACCCGGATGTTCCTGACGCCTTGCGCGGCACCTTTCTCGGCATGTGCAGCGATCCGATTATCGAGCACCTGACAAAGCTCGGCATTTCTGCCATCGAGCTCTTGCCGATCCAGTCCTTCGTCGATGACCGCTACCTCGAGGAAAAGAACCTCCGCAACTACTGGGGCTACCAGACCCTTGGCTTCTTCGCGCCGATGAACCGCTTCATGTCGAGCAACAAGATCACCGAAATCAAGACGATGGTGCGCAAGTTCCACGCCGCCGGCATCGAAGTGATCATGGACGTCGTCTACAATCACACTGCAGAGGGTTCCGAACGCGGACCTACGATGAGCTTCAGGGGGCTGGACAACCAGAGCTATTATCGCCTGTCGCCGGACGATCAGCGCCACACCTTTGATACCACGGGCACCGGCAACACCCTGAACGTGTCGCATCCGATGGTGCTGCGCATGGTGCTCGACAGCCTTCGCTACTGGGTCGGCGTCATGCACATTGACGGTTTCCGCTTCGATCTGGCGAGCACGCTCGGCCGCGAGGAAATGGAGTTCGACCGCCAGGGCGGCTTCTTCGACGCAATTCGCCAGGATCCGGTCCTCGCCGGCGTCAAGCTGATTGCCGAGCCGTGGGACATCGGCGAGGGCGGTTATCAGGTTGGCGGCTTCCCCTATCCCTTCCGCGAATGGAACGACAAGTTCCGCGACACCGTCCGGACCTACTGGACAGGCGAGGGCGGTCAGATTTCAAAGCTTGCGACGCGTCTCGCCGGCTCGGCAAGGCAGTTCAACCACTCCGACCGTGGCGCTACCACGTCTATCAACCTGCTTAGCGCCCATGACGGCTTCACATTGATGGACACCGTGTCGTTCAACGAGAAGCACAATGAGGCCAACGGCGAAAACAACAATGACGGCCATTCCGACAATCACTCGGACAACATGGGCGTTGAGGGCGCGACAGACGATCCCGAGATCAACGCTGCCCGCGCCCGTCGCCGTCGCAACATGATCATGACGCTGATGCTGAGCCAGGGCGTGCCGATGATTGTCGGTGGCGATGAAGTCGGCAACAGCCAGGGTGGCAACAACAACGCCTATTGCCAGGACAACGAGATCGGCTGGACGGACTGGAACGGTCTGAAAGATCCCTTCCTCGAATTCTGCCAAAAGGCCGTCGCCTTCAGGAAGGCTCATCCCGTCCTTCGCCAGGAGCGCTTTCTGACCGGTGACACCTCGGAAGACGGTCGCGCTGAGATCGCCTGGTTCAAGCCCGACGGCAACCAGATGGACGACGGCGCCTGGGATGATGGCGAATTGCGCGTCCTGGGTGTCTACATCGGTAAGAGTGTCCATGCTACCGATAGCGAAGTCCTCGACGACCTGTTCATGGTGTTCAATGCGGGCGGCGACTGTGAATTCCATCTTCCTGAATTGGGGGAGGGTGAAAAATGGTGCCGCGTCGTGGATACTGGCACGGAAGAAACCTTCAAAACCCATGAGGTTGAAAACACGGTTGTCGTCTACGCCGCGAGTGTCGCGGTATTCGCACCGAAAGCCGATGAGCCGGATCAGCCGAAGACTGCCGAGCGCAAGCGTTGGTTCCACTTTGGTCGTCAGGCTCAACCCGACAGGAAATAGCAGGCAGCTTCGATGAGCGAAATATCGATCACAGATCTTGGTCTTGTGTATGTGAACGACAGCGAACCTGGTATACGCCGCCATCGAAGAGGCACAGGCTTTTCCTACAGGCTGCCGGACGGCAGCGTGCTCAACGACGCGGTCCATCGCAAGCGGATCGCGTCGCTCGGTCTTCCGCCCGCCTATGACAATGTCTGGATCTGCCTGCAGGAAAACGGCCACCTGCAGGCAACCGGCATGGATGCGCGCGGACGCAAGCAGTACCGCTACCACAAGGAGTGGCAGTCGCACCGGAGCGTGGAGAAATTCCACCAGCTCATCGAATTCGGTCAGGCATTACCGAAAATGCGCCGCGCCGTCCTGCGTCACCTCGATGGTGGCATGGATGACATCCACGGTGTCCTTGCTGCGTTGGCCACGTTGCTCGACGAGGCCCATCTGCGCGTGGGCAATCAGAGCTATGCGCGCGAAAACGGCACCTATGGCGCGACCACTCTTCTGAAACGCCACCTTAAACTCAACGGCGGGCGTATCGAGCTTCGGTTCATCGCCAAGGGTGGCAAGAGGGTGCAGCGGAGCCTGAAACATCCGCGTCTGCAAAGGATGCTGGAAGAGATCGCCGATCTGCCCGGTCGCCAGTTGTTTGCTTGGAAAGACGAACACGGGTTGCTGAGACCAATCGATTCGGGCCGCCTCAATCTTTACCTCGGAGAAATCTCCGGCCTTTCCGTCTCGGCAAAGACATTTCGAACCTGGGGTGGCTCGCTCGCCGCCTTCACCTCCGCCCGCAATGCGCTGGAAAAAGGCATGCGGCCGACGGTCAAGGAAATGTCCGAGGCGTCTGCCGAGGTGCTCCACAACACGCCGGCAATTTCACGTTCGAGCTACATACATCCGTCGATAATTGCTCTTGCAGACAAGCAGCATTCTCTCGACGAAGAGGTCTTCGCGCCCCTCGTCGAACCCCTGCGTGGTCTTCGGGCTGACGAAAACCGATTGCTCGATTTTCTGATCAGGCGCAGTGAAGAGAGCAGTCCATCGGCATAGTAGGTCTTGGCTCCAGGAACCATTTGCCCCTGCAGCAGTTGCAACCTGAACAATGCGTTGTGGAGGTAGTGATGAAAGACGTCCAAGACAGCAAGGCCTCCAGGCAGCCGGATCCCCGCGATCGTTTGATAGTCGCGCTTTACGCGCAGCTAAAGGCGGAACGTGAAACCCGCGAGGCGCTGGAATGGCTCATCCATAACGGCACCTTGTCGAGCGCGGTTCTGGAGGCGGTCGCTGGCGATGCCGTGCCCGCTGCCAGCAGTGACGAGCTGGCTGCTGTCGAAAAGATCGTCGCCTTAGACAACCGTCGTCGCGGACACTGATCATGACAGCACGAGCAAGCTGGAAGGGGCAGTTGACCATCGGCGCACTAAGCTGCTCGGTAGGGCTCTACACTGCGGTATCGTCCTCCGAACGTCTTTCATTCCACATCATCAATCGCAAGACCGGCAATCGCGTCGAGCGCCAGTTCGTCGACAGCGAGACAGGCAAGCCCGTGGAGCGGGACGATCAGATCAAAGGCTACCTGCTGGACGATGGTGAGTACCTCGTCATGGAAGGCGACGAGCTCGCCTCGATAGTGCCCGAAAGTGATAAGGTCCTGTCGATCGAAAGCTTTATCGGCTGGGACGATATCGACCGGCTGTATTTCGACAGACCCTATTTCCTGATCCCGGTCAGTGACGATGATCGCGAGGTCCTGGCGCTGGTGATCGAAGCGATGAATCGGGAAAAGGTTGCCGCTCTCGCCCACGCTGTCCTATTCCGCCGGTACCGGACGCTGCTGGTTCGTCCCTATGAAAAAGGTCTCGTCGCCACGATGCTCAATTTCGACTACGAGGTCCGTTCCGAGGCCGATGCCTTCGAGGATATACCCGAGCTCGAGGTGACAGGGGAAATGCTGGAGCTGGCAAGCCACATCATCGATACCAAGAAGGGCACCTTCGACGCCTCCGCCTTTGACGACCGATACGAAGAGGCATTGGTGGAACTGGTCAAGGCGAAGGTGGAGGGCAAGCCTCTGCCGAAGAAGCCGCCAGTAAAAGAAGAGAAGGTCGTCGATCTCATGCAGGCCTTGCGCGAGAGCGCGGGCATGGCGAAGCCCAAGCCCGGGGCAAAGACAAAGAAAGCGCCAGCGCAGACAAAGAAAGCCGGCTAATCAGTTCTTTGGCCGAGTTATCGCCCCTTGGGTGTCTGGTTTGCTTCGATGCTCTTCTTCAGCGCATCCATGATGTTGATGACGTTGCCAGATGTCGCGGGAGCTTCTTTGCAAGCAGGTGCCGGCTTCTTGCCGCGTCCCTTTTTCTTCGCCTTGATCAATGCTGCGAGTTTGTCTTGGATAGGGTCGAGCGTCAACTCGGGAGACCAGTCCACCTTGCGCTTTTCGATCAGCGTCTTCATCAGGACAAGTGCCTCTGCTTCCGGCTTTTCTGCCACTGCAAAGGATTTGTCCGGCTCACGCACCTCGTCGCCATAACGCAGCGTCCAGAGGACAATGCCGTTGCCGCTCGGCTCCAGCAACACAGCACGCTCGCGCCGGTTCAGCACAAGGCGCGCGATCCCGACCACCCCGCTGGCCTTCATGGCCTCCCGAATGACGCAGAAGGCTTCCAGACCCACCTTGTCCTCAGGCGCCAGAAAATGCGGAGCGTCGTAGTAGATCCAGTCGATCGAGTTTTTTGGCACGAAGGTGTCGATACTGATGGCGCGATTGCTTTCGAGGGCGACAGCCTCGATCTCCTCGTCCTCGAGGAAGATGTAATCGTCGTCGCCGCGCTCGTAACCCTTCACCTGCTGATCGTCTGGCACAGGCTTGCCGGTGCCGGAATCGATGTAGTGGCTTTCCAGCCGGTTTCCACTCTTCCGATTGATCACATTGAACCTGATCTTGGCATTGTCCGTCGTCGCCGGCGTCAGCGATACCTGGCAGGTCACCAGGGAGAGTTTCAAATAGCCTTTCCAGTATCGGGGCTGTTTTGCCAAAATCTGTCTCCATCCCTTTCGCGACTACGCGATGTCCTGATCCAGCTCGGGGTAGTGTCGGAATATGCCGTCCTCGTTGAACGGGAGGCGCCTCTCGGATTGCAGGTAACGTGCGATGTTGGGTCTCTGGGCGACAGCATCGCGAAGCGCGATCAGCAAAGGATATCGAGGGGCGTAGCCTTTCATGGCGCGCGGAAACGCATAAGTCAGGCCTTCGACGACCTGGAACAGAGACAGGTCCACATAACTCAGCGATGGCCCCACGCTGTATGTGGGGCCGGAAGTATTCGCCTTCAGGATACGCTCGAAATAGCCGAGGTACTTCGGAATGCGTTCCTGGATGAAAGCTTCCGCCCGCAGCTTTGCCGCGTCTTTCTGGTCTTCGTAATATTGCGATGTGGAGATTGGGTGGTGCGTGTCGTGAACCTCGGACACGAGGTCCGTGATCGTCAGCTGCAAGCCGTTGGCAACAAACCGTTGCTCGTCTCCCGCCGGCGCCAGGCCGAGCTTCGGCCCCAGATAAAGAAGGATATTGGCAACATGCGACACGAAGAGCTCGCCATCCTTCAGGAACGGCGGTGAGAATGGAATCTGGGGGCGCTTTTCACGCTTCATAATCTCCAGCATGGCACCCGTTCCCCGGCCGGGACCGTCGGCGCGGGTCACATCGACGTAGTCAGCGCCAGCTTCTTCCAAGGCGAGGCGGACAAACTCACCGCGGCCTTGTAGTCCGTCCCAGTAATATAACTCATAAGTCATCGAATCTCGCCATGTCATTGGGTCGTTTGGGTCGCCGCTGCAGACCTTCGGACCCGCTGAAAAACTGGTGCTTAACGGATGACCGTGCAGTTTACGGAGGTGGGGCTACGCTTTCGCAGTCACATCCTTCTTGGTCGACCGCTTCGGCGAAAGGGCTGGCGCTGGTGTTGACCCATTGGCTTTTGCCGCCTTGGAAGAGGTGGTCTTTGCTTTCGGCTTCACGGCAAGGCCGTGTGGCGCCGTCGTTTCCATGACGGCCCTTTCCTTGGTCGCCTGTTCCCAGTGGATTGAGTCTCTCCCTGTTGGATAGCCTTCCTCTTCCCAGAGTGCGTAAGCGCGTTTCATAATCCATTCGTCTCGGGATTCCGTCATCGCTTTTCTCCTTGGCAGCTTGGAAAGTTTAACTTCTTGGGAAATGCAAAGTTCCAGCTCCGCTGACACGTCTGTTGGATATCGGGTCGCAGCGTCGCGATGGCGCTGCCAGAACTGGGGCGATATTGGGACCAGGGAAACCCGCTCGTCGCGAACATCAGGTCGCATCAACATTGCCGCAAAATCAATATGAGCCGGCAATGGCGCTTGTTCAATTCAAAAACGTAATCCCTCGTTTTTTGCAGTGCAAAACCGCCCCTCTACACCCCGCTCCCCTCAACCCTTCGATTGCGCACAATTCCGGCACCGTTATAGTCGCCCGATGTTCAGCATTATCATTGCCTACTGGCCCCATATCCTTCTCTTTCTGTCGGTTGCCATGGGTGCAACTGCGGCTATTCATGCCGCCATGACGAAGGAAGACGTGCGTGCCGCCATCGGATGGGTCGCTCTCATCGTCTTGTCTCCCATCGTCGGTGCGCTTCTATACGCGGTCGCGGGTATCAACCGCATCCGGCGGGCGGCGCTGACATCCCAGCGAGACATGCTTTTCAGGCAGGAAACGCGCAGTGAACTGGCGATCTTCGAAGCTGACAGCGAGGCGCTGCGGATTGCCTATGGGCAGCGTTTTGGCGCGATGAAGGTGCTGGGAGATCGCGTCACCCGCCATCCCATGACCAGTGGCAATTCCATCAAGATGCTGGAGGGCGGCGATGTCGCCTACCCGGCGATGCTGGAGGAAATCAATGCCGCGGAGCGCAGCATCATCCTCGAAACCTACATCTTCGATCGCGATCCCATCGGGCTGAGGATCGCCGATGCGCTGATTGCTGCCGTCCGGCGCGGAATCACTGTTCGCGTGCTGATCGATGCCGTCGGCGCCCGCTATTCGGTGCCAAGCATCATGGGCCACTTGAAGGAGGGTGGGGTTACGGTCGACGTCTTCAACGGCAATGTCATCATTGGCCTCCGGCTGCCCTATGCCAACCTCAGAACCCACCGCAAGATCCTGATCGTCGACGGGCGCGTAGCGTTAACCGGCGGCATGAACATCCGGAAGGGCTTCACGACAGAGTTTGCCGGCGAACAGGCTGCCCACGATGCGCATTTCCGCGTCACCGGTCCGGCCGTCGCAGACCTGTTCCACACCGCGTCCGAAGACTGGCGTTTTGCCACCGGGGAAATCCTCCAGGGCGATGAATGGCGAATGGCAGAGCAGCAGAGGGATCCGGATGCACCGATCCTGATGCGCATCGTCTCATCCGGTCCAGACCGGAGCCTCGAGACTAACCACAAGATGCTGATTGGCGCGTTTTCAGTCGCCCGCAGCTCGATCCTGATCATGTCCCCCTATTTTCTGCCGGATCGCGAATTGATCAGCGCCCTGATCACGGCAGCGCGACGCGGCGTAACGGTCGATATCGTCGTGCCTGCGGCCAATAATCTGGTGCTCGTCGACCGCGCCATGACAGCGCAGTTCGATCAGATGCTGAAGAACTACTGCCGTATCTGGCGCGCGAAAGGCGCTTTCAATCATTCAAAGCTGCTGTCGATCGACGATGTCTGGGCCTATGTCGGCTCGTCCAATCTGGATCCTCGTTCGATGCGGCTGAACTTCGAGGTCGATATGGAGGTCATCGACCGGAGTTTCGCAAAGAAGATCGGCGACCATATCCGCGAAGTCCTGTCGACTTCGGAGCAGGTCGAGCAGCATGCGCTGCGCAAGAGACCGTTCCTGGTGCGGTTGCTGGAAAAGGTCCTCTGGCTCGGATCACCTTTTCTTTAGCGCCAAACGGGCATTGGGGACTGGCGGTCGCGTCGGCCGGCCCTATAGTCGGGAGAAGCGACATCGCGGTCGCCTGCAAGCTGGTCGAGTGAAATGCATACGAAAAACCACCAAAGCCTGCGCAGAAGCATTTTGCATTCCATCCGGAACCGGAAGATCCATCGCACGCACGCCCATGCGACCGACCATGAACGTATGCCGGGCACCGTAATCGCCTCCTACAATGTTCATAAATGCGTCGGCTCGGATCGACGCTTCGATCCCGATCGCATTCTGCGGGTCATCCAGGAAATCGATGCGGACATCATGGCCTTGCAGGAGGCCGACAGCCGGTTTGGCGAACGCACCGGCCTGCTCGATCTGTCCAGGCTCGAGCGTGAGACAGGGTTGGTCGCCGTGCCGGTCGAAGGGGTCGCGAAGGCCCATGGTTGGCATGGCAATGTCGTGCTGTTCAAGCAGGGAAAGGTCCGAGATGTCCATCAGATCAAGCTGCCAGGTCTCGAGCCACGTGGCGCGCTGGTGGCGGAGATCGAGCTGTCGAACGGCAGTGCCCTGCGCATCATAGCCGCCCATTTCGGCCTCTTGCGTCGCTCACGCGCGCAGCAGGCGCGTGTCCTCGTCGATATCATGACCAGGGACGATGAAACGCCGACCATCCTGCTCGGCGATCTCAACGAATGGCGTCTGGGCAACCGCTCATCGCTACACACGTTTCACGCGGCGTTCGGTCCTCAGCCGGCTGCGGTACCAAGCTTCCCCGCCAATATGCCGATCCTTGCGCTCGATCGCATGATCGCCAACAAGAGCGGCCTGATCTCGGCAATAGAGGTCCATAACACCCCTCTGGCGCGCATGGCTTCCGACCATCTGCCCATCAAGACGACGTTGGTGGCAGAGCCAATAGCCGCAGCAAGCGTCTGATCGCCGGCGTCAAACCTTATCGCGAAACAGTTTCCAGCGTGTCGGCCTGAAGGCGATGCGGCTACGGTCGAGCTCGCCAACTTTTTCGGGTGGTAATTCGATCTCGACCCGGGGATGACCGGCGCCGATATCGATTTCGATATGACGTGTGCCTGCAACGCGACGGCTGGCGGTAAGCAGCCCCGCTATGCAGCCGCCGCATCCATCGCGCAGTTCGACGTCGTGAGGCCGAAAGTAGAGATTGGCCGTACCGTCGGGCTCGCCTGCGGCCGTCAGTCCGAGCGGGCGATCCTCGAACCAGATCTCGCCATCGGTCAACTGCACCTTCAAGCAGTTCGACTGGCCGATGAAGCCGAAGACGAAGGGCGAATTCGGAGTGTCGTAGATATCGTCGGGCGTGCCGATCTGCTCGATGGCACCCTGGCTCATGACGACGACCCGGTCCGCAAGCTCGAGTGCCTCGTCCTGATCATGGGTCACGAAGACAGTCGTATGGCCCGTCCGGTCGTGAATTTCCCGCAGCCATTTGCGCAGATCCTTGCGCACCTGCGCATCGAGCGCCCCGAAAGGCTCGTCGAGCAAAAGCACGTTGGGCTCGACGGCCATGGCGCGGGCGAGCGCCACGCGCTGCCGCTGGCCGCCGGACAGCTGTGCTGGATAGCGTTTTTCGAGGCCGGAAAGCTGAACCAGATCGAGCAGTTCGAGCGCCCGCCGACGGATCTCCGATCGCGCCGGGCGGCGCGCCGAGGGGCGCACCTTGAGGCCGAAGGAGATATTGTCGAGCACCGTCATGTGGCGGAATAGCGCATAGTGCTGGAAGACAAAGCCGATATTGCGCTGCTGCACGGTCTTCATCGAGGCGTCTTCATTGCCGAAATAGATCTCGCCTTCCGTCGGCGTCTCCAGCCCGGCGATCAGCCGCAACAAGGTCGTCTTGCCGGAGCCGGAGGGCCCCAGCAGCGCAATCAGCTCGCCGGAGCGGATGTCCAGCGTGACGTCGTGCAGGGCCGGAAAGCGGCCGAAATCCTTGCGGATGTTTTGAACGCGAACTTCCATCAGTCTTCCTTAGTGACGCCGGCTCGCAGCGATTTCCTCGCTGAAGCGCATTTCCAGCAACGTCTTGAGAATAAGCGTCACCAAGGCGAGCAGCGCAAGCAGCGTTGCCACGGCGAAAGCGCCGGAGAAATTGTAGTCGTTGTAGAGAATTTCGATCTGCAGCGGCATGGTGTTGGTCTCGCCGCGGATATGACCTGACACTACCGAGACTGCGCCGAATTCGCCCATGGCGCGGGCGTTGCAGAGCAGCACGCCGTAGAGCAGTCCCCATTTGATATTCGGCAGCGTCACGTACCAGAAGGTCTGGAAACCGCTGGCGCCGAGCGAAAGGGCGGCCTCTTCATCGGCCGTGCCCTGTTCCTGCATCAGCGGGATCAGTTCGCGGGCAACGAACGGAAAGGTAACGAACATCGTCGCCAGCACGAGGCCGGGCACCGCGAAAAGGATCTTGATATTGTTTGCCTCAAGCCATGGGCCGAGCAGGCTGTTGGAGCCGAACAGCAATACGAAGACCAATCCGGCGATGACCGGGGATACCGAGAACGGCAGGTCGATCAGCGTCGTCAGGAACGCCTTGCCCTTGAATTCGAACTTGGCAATCGCCCAGGCCGCACCCACGCCAAACACCAGATTGAGAGGCACGCTGATGGCAGCGACAATCAGCGTCAGCTTGATGGCAGAAAACGTCTCTTCGTCCTGCAGCGCCTCGAAAAATGCGCCAGCGCCCTTGCGAAACGCTTCGACGAAAACGGCCGCCATCGGTAGCAGCAGGATCAGCGCCAGGAAAACGAGCGAGATTGCGATCAGCGTCCGGCGGGCAAACCGGCCCTCGGTGACGGCAGACGTCACCTCATGAGGCGGCGCTGTTGGATCATGCGCCATAGCCGTACCTCCGCCTGCTCCAGGTCTGGATGAGGTTGATCACCAGCAGCATCACGAAGGAGATGATCAGCATGATCGCGGCGATGCCGGTCGCTGCGGCATAATTATATTCCTCGAGCCGGATGACGATCAGCAACGGTGCAATTTCCGACACGTAGGGCAGGTTGCCGGCAATGAAGATCACAGATCCATACTCCCCGACCGCACGCGCAAAGGAAAGCGCGAAGCCGGTGAGCACGGCAGGAGCCAGCCCCGGCAATAGCACCCGGGTGATGGTTTGGAAGCGGTTAGCGCCGAGCGTTGCTGCAGCCTCTTCGACCTCGCGGTCGATTTCTTCCATGATCGGCTGTACCGTGCGCACCACGAAGGGCAAGCCGACGAAAATCAGTGCAATCACAACGCCCACAGGCGTAAAAGCGACCTTGATGCCGAGCGGCGAAAGAAACTGGCCGATCCAGCCATTCGGCGAATAGAGTGTGGTCAGCGCGATACCGGCGACGGCCGTCGGCAGCGCGAAGGGCAGGTCAACGACGGCATCGATGATCCGCTTTCCGGGGAAATTGTAGCGGACCAGCACCCAGGCCAGAATGACGCCGAAAATTGCATTGACGACGGCAGCGACCAGGGCGCCGCCAAAGCTCATTCGCAACGCCGCGAGAACCCGAGGGTCTGACGCGATCGACCAGAAGGCTCCCCAGCCGAGCGAACTCGTCTTCAGCAGCAGGCCTGAAATCGGAATGAGAACTATGAGGATAAGCCATATCAAGGTAAAACCGAGCGCCATTCCAAATCCTGGAATGACGCTCGGTTGCCTGAATTGCCACCGCCTACGGGTTGGTGCCTGCATCTAGTCTTACTGTCCCGGCTTGTAGATCTTGTCGAAGATGCCACCATCCGCGAAGAATTTAGGTTGCGCCACCTTCCATCCGCCAAAATCGTCGATCGAGGCGAGCTTGAGGTTGGGGAAGCGGGCAATGTCTTTCGGGTCGGCGGCTGCAGGCTTGATCGGACGGTAATAATGCGCAGCCGCAATCTTTTGTCCATCGTCTGAATAGAGATAGTTCAGATAAGCCTCGGCAAGCTTCCGCGTGCCCTTCTTGTCGACATTGCCGTCGACAACGGCAACCGGCGGATCGGCCCGGATCGATACCGAAGGGGTGACGATCTCGAACTTGTCCGGCCCGAGTTCCTCGAGCGACAGGTAGGCTTCGTTCTCCCAGGCAAGCAAAACGTCGCCGAGGCCGCGTTGCACGAATGTCGTCGTCGCGCCACGGGCGCCGCTGTCGAGAACCGGCACATGCTTCAGAAGTTTAGAGAGGTATTCCTCCGCCTTGGCATCATCGCCGCCATTGGCCTCTTTTGCCCAGGCATACGCCGCAAGAATGTTCCAGCGCGCGCCACCTGAGGTTTTGGGGTTCGGAGTGATGACCTGGACGCCGTCCTTGATGAGATCGGGCCAGTCCTTGATAGCCTTGGGGTTGCCCTTGCGCACGAGGAAGACGATCGTCGATGTGTAAGGCACGCTCTTGTTGGGAAACTTGGTGTTCCAGTCTGCCGGTATCTTGTTGGTCGCCTTGGCGATCGCATCGATATCGCCTTCGAGCGCCAGCGTCACCACATCGGCGTTCAGCCCGTCGATAACGGAGCGAGCCTGGGCGCCCGAACCGCCGTGAGAGGCCTTCAGCTCGACCGTTTCGCCGGTGTCCTTCTTCCACTTGGCAGCGAAGGCGGCGTTGAAATCCTTGTAGAGTTCGCGTGTCGGGTCGTAAGACACGTTGAGCAGCGTCTGTTCGGCTGCAAACACGGATGCTAGTCCCGAGAGCGAAAAGCTGCCGATTAGCACTGCGGTGGCAAGAAGTCTGGATAGCCGTAGCGTCTGCATGAACACCTCCCTGATTGTGCCTCAACTCTACCAATCTGGTCGTATAATGTAACGGCGATTGTTCCCGCGACGCGCGCCAACGTGGAATTTCATCCCATAGACTCGCGAAAAATGAAATCACATTGCTGAGCGAAGCAGCTTGGCCCTGCAAATGCCGCAGAGACCGGATCTCATTGATCGGCAATCATGATTTAAGCTGACATTGCCGGTCCCTTTGCGTTAATTGCTCGAAATGCCTGAGGAATAAGTTGGTGAGCGAAAAAATTGCAGTGATAGGGCTCGGCTATGTTGGCCTGCCGGTCGCCATGGCCCTGGCCGACAAATACGCCGACGTGATCGGTTTCGATGTCAACCACGCGCGGATCGAAGACCTGAAAAATGGCCGGGACTCCACCCGAGAAGTATCGCCCGACCGCCTTCGCGAGACGTCGCTGCGCCTGTCGAGCAGCCTGGAAGACCTTGGCGACCGCACCGTATTCATCGTGGCGGTGCCGACGCCGATCGACAAGAACCGCCAGCCGGACTTGCGACCGCTTATCGCCGCCTCGCGCACCGTCGGCCAAGTGCTGAAGCCGGGCGCAATCGTCGTCTACGAATCGACCGTATTTCCTGGTGTCACGGAAGAAATATGCGGCCCGGTGCTGGCCGAAGTCTCCGGCCTGAAACAGGGCGAAGGCTTTCATCTCGGCTATTCGCCTGAGCGCATCAATCCCGGCGATCGCGAGCACACGTTCGAGCGAATCGTCAAAGTGGTGTCAGGCGATACGGCCGAAACGCTCGAACGGGTCGCGGCGATCTACAGCAGCGTCGTCGATGCCGGCATCCACCGCGCGACCAGCATCCGTGTTGCCGAGGCTGCCAAGGTCATCGAGAACACCCAGCGCGACCTGAACATCGCGCTGATGAACGAGCTGTCTATCATATTCGAAAAGATGGACATCCGAACCGCCGACGTTCTCGAGGCCGCGCGGACCAAGTGGAATTTCCTGCCCTTCACGCCAGGGCTGGTCGGCGGCCACTGCATCGGCGTCGATCCCTATTATCTGACGGCCAAGGCCGAGGAACTTGGCTACCATCCGGAAGTCATCCTGTCCGGCAGGCGGATCAACGATGGAATGGGAGCCTTCATCGCCCAGAAGCTGATCAAGATGCTGGTGTCGGCGGAAAAGCCCATCAACGGTGCGCGGATCGGCATCTTCGGCCTGACATTCAAGGAGAATGTCCCCGATCTGCGCAACAGCCGCGTGCCAGACATCATCCGCGAATTGCACCAGTTCGGCCTCAAGCCGCTGATCCACGACCCGATGGCCGATGCCGACGAGGCGGAACATGAGTATGACGTTCGGTTCACCGCCCTTGAAGCATTCCCGCCGCTCGATGCCGTCGTGCTTGCCGTTCCGCACCGCCAGTATCTCGCCGACGATGCCGGAGCCCTGCTCGGCCTGCTGAAACCTGGCGGCGTCGTGGTCGATGTGAAATCGGCGCTCCAACTCGATAATCCAGGCCTTGTGGGCCATGCCGTCTGGAGCCTCTAGCCTGGGAAAGCCTGCACCGTCAGCGCCACACCCTGTTCGCTTGAAAACGGTGGCGTCCAGCCGGTAATGCGGCGGGTCTCGCCGATATCGACTTGCAGCGAACCCAGCAGCCGTCTCGCCGCCGAACCCTTGCCCAGCATTGCCGCAGCCGCTTCGATGAGACGGGCTGGCACGGGCAGAAGCCAGGTCTTGCGACCCATTGCGCCAGAAATGCCGGCGATCAACTGCCCGATGGAAAGGTCCTCGCCGTCGCTGACGAGAAATGTGCGGTTGGCAGCGTTCGGGTGAGCGACGCAGAGGATGATGAAATCCGTCAGGTTGCCGACGAACAGCAGCGACCTTTTGTTGGAGATGAGACCGAAGGGGAGGGGCAGCCCGCGCCGCGCAAGGCGCATCAGGCTCGCGAAATTGGCTTTGACACCCGGACCGTAGATGAGTGGCGGACGGATCACGACGATGTCCATGCCCGTCTGCCTGCCGAGGTGAAACAGCGCCTGTTCTGCTTCCCATTTCGAAAGCCCGTAGGGATCCCTGGGCTCCGGCACGTCTGCGGCGGTGAAAGGCCGGCCTGGGGCCGTCTCCTCGCCGTTGACCTTGATCGAACTCACGAAAATGAAGCGTCGAGCGCCGGCTGCTGCGGCCTGGCGTGCCAGATTGAGCGTGGCGTCGACATTCGCGGCACGAAACGCAGCCAGCGGATCTGCCGCCGTATCATCCATGACATGCACGCGAGCGGCTAGATGAACCACGCAATCGATGCCGGCCAGCGCTTCGGTCCAGTCCGTGCGGGCGTCGATCGTGCCCACCGGATGAAATCCTGACGTAGGCAGACGACTGGCCGGACGAAAGGCAATCCCGCGCGCCGTAAGGTCCGCACAGAGCGCTGTGCCAACGAACCCGGTTGCCCCGGTCACCAATATCATGCGCCGGCCCCTGTGGTAGTTTCAAGCATTCGATCATCCCGCGTTTCTGTCTGCTATTAGCGCTATCAGCACTCAGGCGATAGACGTCGGGATGCGATCCAAAACCGGGAAAACAGGGTGCAAACGACAATCTGATTGTGAAATCGCCCCGGATATGAGATTCACGCCGAAATTTCTCTCCGGCAGTTCCAGATGTTGTACACCGTCTCCAAACGCAGTTTCGACCTGTTCGCAGCCCTTGCGGCAGCGATCCTGTTTTCGATTCCGATCCTGGTCGTGGCAATCTGTGTGCGCGCAACCTCGAAGGGGCCGGTGCTGTACTGGTCCGATCGGGTAGGCCGGGACAATCGCATTTTCCGGATGCCGAAATTTCGCAGCATGCGCGTCGATACGCCAGCCGTTGCGACCCATCTGCTTTCCGACCCGAAACGTTACCTGACGCCGATCGGCTCCTTCCTGCGCCGCTCCAGCCTCGACGAGTTGCCGCAGCTCTGGTGCATCCTCAAGGGTGAGATGAGCCTTGTCGGTCCGCGTCCAGCCCTCTTCAACCAGCAGGACCTGATCGAGCTTCGTACCGCCAGTGGCGTCCACACTCTGGTGCCGGGCCTGACCGGCTGGGCCCAGATCAACGGCCGCGACGAGCTGCCCATTCCCGACAAAGTACGGCTCGACGCCGAGTATCTGAAGCGTCGATCCTTCGCGTTCGATCTATGGATCATTCTCCTGACCGCCATGAAGGTGCTGGGGCGGGATGGCGTAACGCATTGAGCCGAGTGCGATCTTCTTGCCATGACGGCGTGAATTTCGAGCCCTGCTGCAGCTGAAACCCCTATCCCCTCTTTACAGCCAGCCGGCACCTCGGGATAAGCGTCAGGAGATTGTCCGGTCGGACACCCGAAGACCTCGACGAGGCCGGGGTCAATGCCCACCTACCTATCGGAGCGGTCAAGGGATATGATGACTACGTCGACTGCAGCGAAGCCGAATGCCCTTCTGACGATTATCATCAGTATCGCCTGGCTTTTCGCCGCCTCCGCGGTGTTCGTCGAAACGGATGCCTATCGCTATGCATCGGCAGTTCTCGCCATCATTGCCCTGGTCCATTTCCTGAAGATGCCGAACCGGCCCGCTACAAACTGGCTTGGCTGGCTGTGCATGGCGTGGGGCATCTATGTCGCGGTCCGCTTCCTTCGCTTCTACATCATGACGCATCCGCACGAGAGCGGCGCATCCGAGTGGCTCTACGCTTTCCCGTTTTTCTTCCCGATCCTGGGTGTTGCCTTTTCGATGACGGAAGGGCGGATCGAGCGCATCGTCGCAGCGTTTTTCGCGGTCGCCCTGGTGATGCTCGCGGCCACCACCGGATACGTGCGGATATTTGCCGGCGAAACGGTCAAGCCCCTGATCATGAACAACCAGATCCACGGGGCGGTCGCCTGCGGCCTTATCCTCTTGTCGGCCTATTTCTGGTGGCTTCACTACCTTTCCAACAGCGATGCGAAGCCGCTCCTGCGCCGATTTGGCCTTGTCGTCGCACCTGTAGTGATGATCCTCTGTCTCATCGCAATCTATGGCGCAAAGTCCAAGGGCG
The DNA here is from genome assembly GCF_007000325.2 of Rhizobium rhododendri. Taxonomy (GTDB): domain Bacteria; phylum Pseudomonadota; class Alphaproteobacteria; order Rhizobiales; family Rhizobiaceae; genus Rhizobium; species Rhizobium rhododendri. The sequence continues at coordinate 3,693,730 of NZ_CP117267.1, forward strand.
TCTGGCTGGCGCTGACCCTGACGTTGCCGATTGCTGGATTGTTGTCCCTGACCTATCTGCGCCTGCGTACCGGGCTGATCACCATCGTCGCTGCATCCATCCTGCTCGGTTGTGGCGCCTATGCCGTACGCCACAATCTCAACAAGACGGCCGGGCCGACTGTCGATGCGGCGATTTCCATGCTTGAAGGTTTTCACGCGCGTCGCGACTTCAACGGGGTCGTGCTCGGCACCATCGATTCCCCGACGACACCCGTCTCGATGGATGAGCGTTTGCAGCTCTGGTACGACGCCGGAGAACTCATTTCCTCGGCGCCGGTGTTCGGCTGGGGAAGCAAGTGGGTCGACCAGTTGAATGCCGCGCGCTATCCGAATGTCAGGTACACGCTGTTCCACAACGGCTATCTCGAAATCCTGGTGCGCTTCGGTATCTTAGGCGCGGTTATCATGTCTGTCATCCTCGGCGCGCTGTTCGTTTCGGTGTTTCGCGCCTTTCGCGCAGGCGTCATCCCGCGCGCCGCCTTCCACGTCTACACGGTCGGCCTGTTCTTCTTCGCTCTGACGCTACTCAGCAACTCGAACAACAGACTGGCGATCGGCGAAAGCCTGGCCCTCCTCAGTTCGGCCTTTGCCTGCTGGTGCAACATGCGAACCGCACACGACTACGATGCATTGCGGGAGGAGCCCGGCGCGAGAGGCTGAAAGTGCAACGCGCGAGCGAAGGATTGTCGCTGTCGGCATGCGAATATTCGAAAACTCTGCCGTTTGCTTAAAAGGGCAACCGCCCGTTTAATCAAAACGCAATTGTTACCCGTCATGGTAAGAGCGTCCAGGCGCCGCCATCCGCCTGTCAACGTTCGGGTCATTCGCTGGCAACGCAGCCGCCTCGGCCGGCAGGAGTTTTGATGAACATCGTCCACAAGCAATCGCATTCGAGCGGCGATACCCTCGAAATCCTCTCCTTCCACCTCAATGGCCAGGAATTTTGCGTACGCACGACGGCCATTCGCGAGATCCGCGGCTGGGATGCCGCAACGCCGATCCCCCATTCGCCGGCGGAGGTCATGGGCGTGATGAACTTGCGCGGCACGGTGATCCCGATCATCGACCTTTCGCTCAAGCTCGGCATGAAAAGCACCGTGCCAACCGAGCGCAGTGCCATCGTGGTCGCCGAAATCAACGAAACATCGATGGGCCTGATCGTCGACAGCGTATCCGATATCCTCACCATCGATGCCGCCCTGCTGCAACCGGTTCCCGACATGAACGTCCCCGGCGGCACGAGCTATTCCGATGGCATCATCGCTCAGGATAGCGGCATGATCTGCTTTCTCAATCTTGAGCGCATGTTCGAAGCATCCGGACTGGAAAACCTCGCCGCCTGAGCCGGCGGCTGACGACATCTGTGTTCGGTGACTTGCCCTGGTTGCCCCGGCTGATGGTCGACAGGTTGACATCAGGGCCACCGAACCCTATCTAAAGGTTGTCGATATTGCTTGTCTGACTTTTGTTATTGCGCGCATCTTGCGTGCCCTGGACGAACTTCCTTTCAAAATCGGGACTTCACCTCGCGGCGCTTTTTGCGCGGCGATCCTTCAAATTACATGAAAGGGTTTCGTCATGGCCACTGGCACAGTTAAATGGTTTAATTCCACAAAGGGCTTCGGCTTCATTCAGCCTGACAACGGCGATGCCGATGTTTTCGTTCACATCTCGGCCGTCGAACGCGCTGGCATGCGCGAAATCGTCGAAGGCCAGAAGCTCTCCTACGAGCTTGAGCGCGACAACAAGTCGGGCAAGATGTCCGCCGCTCAGCTTCAGGCTGCTTAAAGGTCTTTCTGTCCCGGCGGCGACAACGTAGCCGGGGCATGAACACCATCGGAAGGTCAGGCAATATGCCTGGCCTTTTTTGGTTGCAGTCGGTCTTCTCGCTGCAGGCAAACCCCTTCGTGTCCAGGCATCTCGAGCCGACACGCGCCAGCCTCCCGATCTAACCAAACAATCTGTACCGGCAACTTCATCCGAAACGGGTGACGATTGCGGCATTGGAGATATCATGCGCCCTACACGATGGAGCGAAATCGTCACGCTGACGGTCAAGCCAGGCGAACTCATAACCCTCAAGAACCCTGCTGAAGCGCTCGAGTTTCTGGACGGCCCATGGCCGGGCAGTCCCGGTCCACGCCATGCCGCTGCGCGCCGCTTTTGCCGCGCTGCTCTTGCTGGCAACAAGGATTCGGAAGACGCCCGCAAGGTCTTTGTCGAGGCAGCCCAGGAGGCCAACCTCAAGCCTCGCTGATTTCGAAGCCATATCCAGCGGATCGTCGCATGAACCATGCGGCAATCCCTAAAAAATACCAGTCCGGACACTTTTGGAAATATTCGGAAAAACGCCGTTCGCCGATGGATGTTATGCCCGGCGCAATGGAGAGTTTGATGATCCGATTGCTGCAGCCTGCCTGTCCCGCCTTTGACGTCGACGGGGAGAATTCCTGATGCGCCGTGCACTTTTATTCGTGCTCCTGCCGCTGCTGATCGTCGCTTCGGCAGCCTTCGTCTTTCGCGGCCGGCTGTTTGCGGCCGACGGACCGTCTTTCATCGTGGCCGCGGTGACGCGCGGCGATGTCGAGGAGACAGTTCTTGCCTCTGGCACCTTCAAGCCAGCGCAGATGGTGGCCGTTGGTGCGCAGGTTTCCGGCCGTATCACCGCCCTCAATGTCAAGCTTGGCGATACGGTGCAGAAAGGTGCGCTGGTTGCCGAGATCGATTCGGTCACCCAGAGAAACGAACTTCGCACGGCGCAGGCTTCCCTTGCCAACGTCAAGGCGCAGCGCGACGAGAGCGAGGCGGATCTTGAAAACGCCGAGATAACGCTAGCCCGCCAGCGGGCGATGTTTGCCAAGCAGGCCGGCCCGAAGTCCGACCTCGACAGTGCCGTCGCAACCGTCAAGAAAACGACCGCCGAGATCGCAGCTCTCGATGCCCAGATCACCTCTGCCCAGGTCGCCGTCGAGACAGCAGAGGCGAACCTTGCCTATACCCATATCACCGCGCCGATGGATGGCACCGTTCTGGCGATCGTCAATCAGCAGGGCCAGACCGTCAACGCTGCACAGTCGGCTCCGACCATTGTCATTCTCGGCCAATTGCAGACGATGACGGTGCGGGCCGAAATTTCGGAAGCCGATGTCGTCAAGGTCAAGGTCGGCCAGGCGATCGACTTCACCATCCTCGGCGATCCCGGAACGATCCACCGTACGGTGTTGCAGTCTATCGAGCCGGCGCCCGAATCGATCACCAGCGACAGCAGCATCAGTTCGTCGAGCACGACATCGAGTTCGTCCACCACTTCGTCGACATCGACCTCTGCGATCTACTACAACGGCATCTTCGATGTTCCCAATCCCGACGGCCGCTTCCGGACCTATATGTCCGCCGAGGTTCACATCGTGCTGGGCTCGGCGCGCGGCGTCCTCACCATACCTTCGGCAGCCTTGGGCGCCATGGGCGCGGATGGCCAGTACGATGTGCAGGTCGCCGCAACCGACAATTCGACGTCGATGCGCAAGGTGAAGATCGGTCTCAACAACAATGTCAGCGCCGAGGTCCAGTCCGGGCTGTCGGAGGGCGAGCGGGTCGTCGTCGGCGAGAGAAGTGCCACCCAGGCGACAACGAAAATGGGCGGGCCGCCACCGATGGGACTTTAGGCCATGGCCGAGCCAATCATCCGGCTAACCGATCTCAGGCGTGACTACCTTTCGGGCGACAGCACGATCAGCGTCCTCAAGGAGATCAACCTGTCGATCGAGGAGGGCGAGATGATCGCCATCGTCGGTCCCTCGGGGTCCGGCAAGTCGACGCTGATGAATATTCTGGGGCTGCTCGACAGGCCGACGTCGGGGACATATGCCGTCGCCGGCCAATCGACGCAAACGCTCGACAGCGATGCCCTTTCGAAGCTGCGCCGCGAGCATTTCGGGTTTATCTTCCAGCGCTATCACCTGCTGTCCGAACTGACCGCTCTCGGCAATGTCGAAGTCCCGGCCATCTACGCCGGCCAGTCATCTGCGCGCAGCATCCGCGCGCGGGAACTGCTTGTGCGGCTTGGTCTTGGAGATCGTCTCGGTCACAGGCCCGGCCAGCTTTCCGGCGGCCAGCAGCAGCGTGTCTCTATAGCCCGGGCGTTGATGAACAACGGCAACGTCATCCTCGCCGACGAGCCCACTGGCGCGCTCGACAGGCAGAGCGGTGGAGATGTCCTGCGCATTCTCAACGAGTTGAATGCCGAAGGCCATACGGTCATCATCGTCACCCACGACATGTCGGTCGCGGCCCACGCCAATCGCATCATCGAAATTTCCGACGGCTGCATCGTCGCCGATCGTCCTTCGGAAAAGGCTGCGTTGCCAACAGGCCCGGTATCCGCGATGGCGAGACCGGCACCGCAATCCGGCCCCGGCTGGCGGGCTGGCCTCGCCAGTCTGCGCGAAGCCTTCATCATGGCTGTTCTGGCGCTCAAGGCGCACCGGCTGCGCACTTTCCTGACGATGCTCGGGATCATCATCGGCATTGCCGCGGTCGTCTGCGTCGTCGCCCTGGGGCAGGGAACGCAGCAGAAGGTGCTTTCCAATATTAGTGGCCTCGGCACCAACACGCTGGAGATATTTCCGGGCAAGGGTTTTGGCGATCCCCGCGCCGGTCGCATCAAGACCCTGGTGGTCTCGGATGCCAACGCGTTGAGGCAGCTGAGCTATGTCGCGGCGGTGACGCCCACGGTTTCGACCAGCACCACCGTGCGGTTCGGCGCCAAGGAGGCCAATGCCCTGGTGAACGGCGTCGGCGACCAGTATTTTGTAGCCAAGGGCTCGAAGCTGACGAAAGGCCGGTTCTTCGATGACAGGGATGTCCGGGACATCACCCAGAACGCCGTCATCGACCAGAACACCGCATCGTCGCTGTTCGACCATACGGGGCTTGATCCGGTAGGCCAGATCATCCTGGTCGGCAAGACGCCGATCCGCGTCATCGGCGTCATTGCCATGCAGCAGGGCGGGTTCGGCTCCAGCGACAACCTGTCGGTCTATCTGCCCTATACCAGCGTCCAGGCACGCTTTCTCGGCGATATGTCGTTGCGCAGCATCACCGTGCGGGTGTCCGACGATGCATCGAGCTCGGTTGCAGAAGATGCCATCACGCAATTTCTGAAACGTCGCCACGCGGCGCAGGACTTCTCCATTCTGAACACGGACGACATCCGCAAGACGATCACCGCCACGGCCGAGACCCTGACGCTGCTGGTGGCGGCCATCGCCGTCATTTCCCTGCTCGTCGGCGGTATCGGGGTGATGAATATCATGCTGGTGTCGGTGTCCGAGCGGGTGGGTGAAATCGGCGTGCGGATGGCCGTCGGCGCCCGGCGCAAGGATATTCTCCAGCAATTCCTGATCGAAGCCGTGATTGTCTGTGCGCTCGGCGGCGCATTAGGCATTGCCACCGCGATGACCTTCGGCGCGGTCTTCAATGCGATCAGTACCAATTTCTCGCTGATCTATTCCGATGGCTCGATCGTGCTGGCGCTCGGCTTTTCATGCCTGATCGGCGTGGTGTTCGGCTTCATGCCGGCGCGCAACGCCTCGCTGCTGGATCCTGTCGCGGCGCTGGCGCGCGATTGACGCGAGGTGTCTGCGGCTTTCCAGGAAAAAGCCAGCTTCGCCAAGATGTGGGGCATGGTGACGAAGCTGGCCGATCGATGCTAATCAGGAAGCAGCGAACCACCAAAATTTACAGCACTGCGCGGCAGAAACATTTCCAAGCATTGCTGAAAGAAGGTCATTCTGCGGAAATTGGTGTCTCAATATGCCCGCCTCTTTCTCTGTTGACCCGACATGCGTTCATGACAGGTGTCGCTGCTGGTTAAGTAATTGATTTAAATGACTAATAATCAATATCCGGAGGCGCGTCGAAAGTGCGGTTGCAAAGGAGCCAAAACGGGCCGTTTACCACCGCTTAATTGAACGCGCGCGAACGTGATGTCTCAATTCATCACGGGGGATAGCATCATGGTCAGCGCGGTTTCGAGTTCCACAATCTCGCTCTTTACGGCATCAACGACGTCTTCTTCGTCTTCCTCCTCGTCTACCGGCGCGAGCGACGAGACGACCATCAAGGCCCAGATCGCGGCCAAGAAAGCGGAGCTAGCCGATACAAAGGATGCCGACGATGCCAAGACGTTGAAAGCGGATATCGCGACATTGCAGGCAAAGCTCGATAAGATCGAAGCCGCAGCCACCGCAAGCGCCCAGTCCGGCACGGCTGCTGGCGGCAAATCTGGCGGCACACAGCCATCCGCCACTGCGGGTCCGGCTCAATCTGGTGCGTCCGCCAAGGCAACACCGTCCGATAGTGCAACGGCAAACAGCACCAGCGCGGACGACGAGGCATCATCGCCGATGTCCGGCGAAAGCGACCGCATCGGCACCACCAACTTCACCGCCGATACAAGCTTCGGCCAGCGCACGGCCTACCTCTGAAATGGCAGTGTGTGGGGCAGTGGGCCCTAGGACTGCGCCTCCTGTAAGGCGGTCGCCTTGAATGTGATCACCTGAGCAAGGCCGCCTGTGGTTCTGTTGCGAACCGCAATCTCGCCATCGAAGCGGGAAATGATTTCCTTGGCGATTGCCATCCCAAGCCCTGCGCCAGGGAAGGATTTCTGCCGGGCGATGTCGATCCGGAAGAACGGCTCGAACACCTGGCTCAGTCGCTCCTCGGGGATGCCCGAGCCCGTGTCGTTGATCTCGACCTTGGCAATGCCATTGGTCTCGGTCACCGAAACGGTGGCGGATTCACCGTGGGTAGCAGCATTGATCAGCAGGTTTCTTAGCGCACGCGTCAGGGCCAGCGGCCCGACACGCACAATCGTCTGCTCTGTCGTTGCTACCGAGACATCCATGCCGATTGCCGCGAGTTCGTCGACGATATCCGTGACGACAAGATCCAGCCTGATGTCCTGAAGGCTGTCGTGATTGACTTCTTCCCGCACCAGGCCGATCGCGCTGTCGGCGATCTGGTCGAGTTCCTCCAGGTCGGCAAGCCATTTCCGGCGCTCGATATCGTCGGCGATGAACTCGGCACGCAAGCGCATCCGGGTCATCGGCGTTCTAAGGTCATGTCCGGCTGCAGCGACCAGCCGCATGCGGCTTTCCGTGGCGCTCTTGACCTTGGCCGACAACCGGTTCAGCACCTGCGCCGTCACGCGGATTTCGCCAGGACCTGTTTCCGGTACATGCGGCAGCGTTCCATCGGGGCCGATCTCGCCCAGCACTTTCTCCAGCAGGCGCAGCGGCTTGATGATTTTCGAGGCAGCGACGATGGAGATCACGACGCTACCGGCGACTATGAGGCTGAGCCAGCCGATGAGAATTTTCCAGCCGCCGGGCGGCGGGCCGAAATTCGGCATCGGCACCAGTAGCCATTTTCCGCTGGCAAGCTTGATCGATGCCGTTGTGCCGGCTGTCTCATCCTGTCTGGTGACGAAGGCTTCCAGCGGCTCGCCGGTACGGCTCAGTCCTTCCGTCAGGAAATTGGAAAAGCGCTCATCGCGCTCACCTGCGGCAGGTTCATCAGAGATCACCATGCCGCGGGATGCCGCTTCTTCAGCGTTGTGCTCGGCGACATTGGCAAGCCAGTGCATCTGCCGCGCCACGGGGTCCATGGTCTCCTCAGGCCTGGGCCCACGCATGACAAGTGCTGCGGCCAGCGACGAGGTGATGACGACCAGCACGATTGCGGTCACCAGCAGTAGTGCAAGGCGCGTACCGAGCGATTTCATGCCTCGCCCTTTACGGCTGTCACCGGAACGACGAGCTGGTAGCCGCCGTTGCGGATCGTTCGGAAAATCGGCATCTCCGGCGTCTCGCCGAGTTTTCGCCTGAGGCGGCTCATCAGAACGTCGATCGACCGGTCAGCCGGATCGCGGTCACGGCCCTGGGTGACATCGAGTAGTTGGTCACGTGACAAGAGGCGCCCGGAACGCTCTAGGAATGCCTTCAGCAGGTCGAACTCGGCGCCGGTCAGGCCGATGATCTCGCCGGTGTCCCGGGTCACACGCCGCAACTGCGGATCGAGCTTCATGCCTGCGAACTCGTAACTCTGGCGCTGGGGCTCGGTTTCTGCTTCGTCGTTGGAACGGCGCAACACGGCGCGGATGCGGGCGGCCAGCTCGCGTGGATTGAAAGGCTTGCCGAGATAGTCGTCGGCACCAATCTCCAGGCCGAGAATCCGGTCGATGTCTTCCTTCAGCGCCGTCAGCAGGATTACCGGCACCCGCGGCCGTCGGCCCCAGAGATCGCGGCAAAGGTCGAGCCCGGAGCCATCCGGAAGCATGACGTCGAGAACCAGCAGATCGGGGGTGCGGCGGCTCATCGCCTCGTTACAGCCGCGCAGATCGCCAGCCGTCGATACCCTGAACCCCTGCTCTTCGAGATAACGGCTGAGCAGCGTCCGGATTTCATGGTCGTCGTCGACGATGAGGATGTCGGGGGAAGCATTGTTGTTCATGATCAAAAATCCAGTTCAGCAAAGCTTTATACAAACCGGGCGGTATGAGAAGGGCATCGACAACTGCGGCCAGCCAGAAAATAGCCCGGACGGCCAGGTTCACAAAAAATCCTTTTGCGAGAAAAGTTCAGACATCTAGGGAAAGGTGCCGTTCACACGCCATGGTTAGCGTCTGCACCATAGAAGCGAATCAAGGAGCGGAAATGCGCCATTCCCACGATCTTTCAGACACGTCACTTGGCCATGTCAGCCATGTTTCCAATGGCGACGCCGATCTCGTTGAACTCTGCTCCCGGATCCGGACGGCAAGCGGCTCCTCTGCCAGGGAGTTACCGGCGTTGGTGCTGCGTTATCTGGCAAGCAGCCTGCATCGGATCGAAATCGACATTTATGTCGAGGAGTGCCTGCCGATGGTTTGCGACGCATCCCATGCCTTCGTTCGCGCCATGGGTACGTTCAGCCCGCGCAAAGCCGATGACAGCCTTGTGGAGCAGAGCCGTATGCGGCTGATAGAGGCCCTCGAGACGCTGGCCGACGAGATCAGGCTTTGCAAGATCCGCACGGCACCTTTTGCGCACATCGAGCGGCGGCCGATTGGCCAGCAGGACCTGGCAGACGGGTCTCTGGCCTCGGCAAGGTAGGTTTTTTGTATCGCTCGTTGCCGGTCAGTGATCTGCGTATCCGGTCCTAAAACCGTTGATCCGGGAACTTCTTCCCCTCCTTTTGGTTTATCGCTGCCGAGAGGCAGTTTTTGCCAAGAGGAGGATGACTATGCAAGACGACCGCGAACAGCAGATCAGGGACCGCGCGTACAGCATCTGGGAAGAGCAGGGACGCCCCCAGGGTGAAGACATGCGCCACTGGCTGCAGGCCTGGCAGGAAATCTCGAACGCAGATATCCCGGCGGAAGATGCCAATGCAATGACGCTTCCCGATAGCGCCGAAGCTACCGTCAAAAAGCCAGCGGTCGCTAACGCCCGCCACGGCAATGGCGCTACACAACCCAAAGCCAGCCGCAAAAAGAAGTCCTGAACAGGCGGCGATGAGGGGCTCCGGCGCCGTCGCGCCATGCGATTGAATGCCGGCTAATGATCTACTATTGCTCCTCTCCCGTCGAACCTGCTCCTATTGCGATTTGACGGCTATCCAGATCATATGGCGGGCGCCGCCACGTTTGCCGTTAGCGCGCGTGGCTACCTCTTCCGCCGAAAACCGGGCGTCCCGCAGCCGTTTGGTAAAACGCGTGTCGGGACCAGAGGACCACACTGCCAGAACACCGCCGGGGCGCAGGGCGTCACGGGCGGCGAGCAAGCCCTTCCGATCGTATAACCCGTCATTGGCCGCGTGCGTCAGTCCGTCCGGGCCATTGTCTACGTCGAGCAGGATGGCATCGTAGCTGTCGCGACCGTTCTGAATGGCGGCGGCCACGTCTCCCTCGTGGATCGCAACGCGTGGATCGTCGAGGCTTCCGGAGAAAATCTCTGCCATCGGGCCGCGTGCCCAGGCGACCACGGCCGGCACAAGCTCCGCCACGGTCACCCGGGCATCGCTGCCGATCGCACCCAGTGCCGCCCGCAATGTGAACCCCATGCCGAGCCCGCCGATCAACAGGTGCGGCGACGGCCGACCGGCAATCCTCTCGCAGGCAAGCGTTGCCAAGGCTTCTTCGGAGCCGCTGAGCCTGCTGTTCATCAACTCGTTGCTGCCGAGCATGATAGAGAACTCGCGGCCTCGTTGCTTCAGCCGCAGTTCGCCGCCACCGTTGGGGATGGATGCGGTATCAAGCAGGGTCCATGGTATCACGGGGCGGCTCTTCGATGTTGGTTACGGTGGTGGTCATCTCCGGTGGCTGGAGGCACTGCCGGGCACTGGCGATAAAGTTGTTCAGCCACGCTTCTAGCTCAGTTTCCAGGCGATGTAGATCAGCGTCAGCGCGATCAGCCAGAGCGCCAGGCGACCAGACCGCGTGTGGCGGGCCTCGGCCTTGCCGATCGCCTCGGCGGTCTCGTTGTCGAAGCGCAGCCCGTTCTGGCTCATGGCCAGCAGCTGGCGGTGGAACAGTTCGGTCTTGGCGGCAATTTCGGGCACGGCCTCGGCCAGTTTGACGCCGGCCTTCAAGGCATCCTGCAGATCGCCGATAATACGCTTCGGACCGAGATTGTTGCGGATCCATTCGCCGACGACGGGCTCCGACGCCTTCCACATATTGAAGCGCGGATTGAGCATGCGGGAGACGCCCTCGACCACGACCATGGTCTTCTGCAGCATCACCAGTTCGGGTCGCGTTTCCATGTCGAACAGCTCGGTCACCTCGAACAGCAGGGTCAGCAGCTTGCCCATCGAGATCGTTTCTGCCGGCTGGCCATGGATAGGCTCGCCGATGGCTCGGATCGCCTGGGCGAAGCTCTCCGTGTTGTGGTGGGCCGGTACATAACCCGCCTCGAAATGCACTTCGGCGACGCGCAGGTAATCGCGGGTGATGAACCCGTAGAGGATTTCCGCGAGGAACCGCCGCTCCTTCTTGCCCAGACGACCGACGATTCCCATGTCGACGGCGACGATGATGCCCTGCGGATCGACGAAGAGATTGCCCGGATGCATGTCGGCATGGAAAAAGCCGTCGCGCAGCGTGTGCCGCAGGAACGACTGGATAAGCGTATCCGCGAGGCGGTTGAGATCATGTCCGGAAGCGCGGAGCGCATCGACATCGGACATCTTGATGCCGTCGATCCACTCCATGGTGATGACGTCGCGACCGGTGCGCTCCCAATCGACCTTCGGGACGCGGAAGCCTTCGTCGCCTGCGGTGTTCTCTGCAATTTCCGACAGTGCCGAGGCCTCCAGCCGCAGGTCCATCTCGACCCTGGTCGTCTGCTCCAGCGCCTTCGTCACCTCGACAGGCCGCAGCCGCCGGCTCGAGGGCACGAACCGCTCCTGTAAGCCTGCCACCAGATACATGACGGCGATGTCGTTGGCGAAGCGCTGGCGCACGCCCGGCCGTATGACCTTGATCGCTACCTTGCGCAGGCCATCGGCCGTCCTCACCTCGGCCGGGTGCACCTGTGCGATCGAGGCTGCGGCAATCGGTTCGCCGACGCTGGCATAGAGATCGTCGAGCGACCGGCCAAGCGAGCCTTCGATATTGGCCTTGGCGGCGGCCATCGGAAAGAACGCCATGCTGTCCTGAAGCTGCGAAAGGTCATTGGCAAATTCGATACCGACGACATCCGGCCGCGTTGCCAGGAACTGGCCGATTTTCGCATAGGAAGGTCCGAGCCGCTCGACTGCCTTCGACAGCCTGTCGCTGCGCGCCTTGGTTTTCGAGCGGCGGCGGGCAAACAGCGCCACGAAGGACTTGGCAAGGCTGACCGATGGCGGCAAGCCTTCGGAGGGTAAGGCCTCGACAACGCCTTCCCGCACCAGGACCCAGCCAACCCGGATCAGGCCAAAATATCCGCCGAAAGAGCTCATGCTGTTGTTTCTCTGTCTGCTGCGCCGGGCAGCGCAAGCTTCTGGACCTCTGTCCGCCCCATGCCTAGAGCTTCCAGCCGGAATGCAGTGCCGCAATGCCGCCGGTGTAGTTGGTGAAGGTGACGCGACTGAAGCCGGCCTGGCGGATCATCGTTGCAAAGTCCTGCTGGTTGGGAAACTTGCGGATCGATTCCACCAGATACTGATAGGGCTCGGCCTCGCCGGTAATGGCCTTTCCAAAGCGCGGAATGGCGTTGAACGACCATGCGTCGTAGACTTTGTCGAGCAAGGGCAGGTCGACCTCGGAAAATTCCAGCACCAGCAGCCGGCCACCGCGCTTCAACACCCGATGGGCTTCCTTCAACGCCACGTCGATGCGGGGCACGTTGCGGATGCCGAAGGCGATCGTGTAGGCGTCAAAGCTGTTGCCCTCGAACGGCAGGTCCTCGGCGTTGGCTTCGACGAAAGTCAGGTTTTCAGAAATCTTCTTCTTTTCTGCCCGGTCGGCCCCGACCGCCAGCATCGAGCCATTGATGTCGAGCACGGTTGCGTGGGCCAGCTTGCCGGATGCCTCAACGATGCGGAAGGCGATATCGCCCGTGCCGCCGGCAACATCGAGCACCTTGTAGGACGGGTCCTTGCGCGGATGAAGGGCTGAGATCATCGCGTCTTTCCAGGCGCGGTGCAGGCCCATAGACATCACATCGTTCATGACGTCGTAGCGCTTAGCCACCTTGTGGAACACGTCGTTGACGAGGGCCTGCTTCTCGCCTTCAGCCACGTCGCGAAATCCGTAGGATGTCTCCATGCCGCCATCGGCGGCGGTGCGGCTCTTTGCCATCACTCAACTCCCTTGTCTAAATCGCCGCCGGCTGTGGCGAAAATGCTGGTGCCACGCTATCTGACTGGCCGATGCCACGGCACGTTGTCGTTGGTTTAGAACATGGCCGCTGGAAAGCAAAGCGCATTTGGTCGCGGTCCCTGCTGCTGCCGGTCACACCTGAAGATGGATTGTCATGCCCGAATTACCAGAGGTCGAAACCGTGCGGCGTGGCCTTGCCCCGGCGATGGAAGGGGCAGTGATAGAGCGGCTGGAGCTGCGCCGGGGGGACCTGCGCTTTCCGTTTCCGCTAGAATTTGCAGCATCCATAGCGGGCCAGCGGATCGCATCCCTTTCGCGCCGCGCCAAGTATCTGTTGATCGATCTTGACAACGGCATGACCGTCGTCGCCCATCTCGGCATGTCCGGCTCGTTCCGCATCGAGGCTGGGGAGGCGGCCGTTACGCCCGGCGACTTTCACCACCCGCGCTCCAAGAACGAGGTTCACGATCACGTCATCTTCCACTTGGCGCGCAACGGCGAGGCCATGCGTGTCGTCTACAACGATCCACGGCGTTTCGGTTTCATGGATATCGTTGCCCGGGCGGAGATGGCTGCACACCCTTTTTTCCGCGATCTCGGTCCCGAGCCCACCGGCAATGCGCTGAGCCCGGAAGGGCTGGCAAAGCGTTTTTCCGGCAAGGCCCAGCCGCTGAAAGGCGCGCTGCTCGACCAGAAAACGATTGCCGGCCTCGGCAATATCTATGTCTGCGAAGCTCTCTGGCGGGCTCACCTGTCGCCTTTGCGTGCCAGCGGAACATTGTCGACAAAGACCGGCAAGCCGCGCGAGACGCTGGTGCGGCTGGTGGCCTGCATACGTGACGTCATCGCCGATGCGATCGCTGCCGGAGGGTCGTCGCTGCGCGATCATATCCAAACGGACGGTTCGCTCGGCTATTTCCAGCATTCCTTTTCTGTCTACGACCGGGAAGGCGAGGCTTGCCGGACAGAGGGCTGCGGCGGTAAGGTCGGCCGAATAGTCCAGGCCGGCCGCTCTACCTTCTATTGTGCCACCTGCCAGAAATGATGCGAGGAGATGTCGATGGCCTATGAAACCCTGATCGTCGAAACCCACGACGCCGTCGGCCTGATCAGGCTCAATCGCCCGCAGGCGCTGAACGCGCTGAATTTGACCATGCTCTCGGAGTTGAAGACAGCCTATGCGGCTTTCCACGCGGACGACGCCATCGGTGCCATCGTCCTGACAGGCTCGGACAAGGCCTTCGCCGCCGGCGCCGATATCAAGGAGATGCAGTCGCTGGACTTCGTCGATGTCTACAAGAGCGACTTCCTGGGCGGCTGGGACGATATCGCCAAGGCACGCAAGCCGGTGATCGCGGCCGTTGGCGGCTTTGCGCTGGGCGGAGGCTGCGAGCTCGCAATGATGTGCGATTTCATCATCGCCGCCGAGACTGCAAAATTCGGGCAGCCCGAGATCACGCTCGGCATCATCCCCGGCATGGGCGGCTCCCAGCGCCTGACGCGGGCTGTCGGCAAGGCCAAGGCCATGGACATGGTGTTGACCGGCCGGATGATGGATGCGGCTGAGGCCGAAAGGTCGGGGCTGGTGGCGCGCGTTGTACCGGCCGAGGCGCTCGTGGAAGAAGCGCTCAAAGCCGCTGCGAAGATTGCCTCGCATTCGCGTCCTTCCGTGCTGATGGCCAAGGAGGCTGTCGGCCGCGCCTTGGAAACGACACTGGAGGAAGGACTTCGCTTCGAGCGTCGCCTGTTCCAGAGCCTCTTTGCCACCGAAGACCAGAAGGAAGGCATGGCGGCTTTCGTTGCCAAGCGTAAGCCAATGTTCAAAAACCGCTGATGCTAAAAGCGCCGGTGGAAAACGCGCTGCTGATTGGTTTTTGGCGAAACCGCGTTGACGGACCTCCGCTTTAAGGCTATATGCCCGCCACAGTTTGGAAAGCCTATCTGGTTTTCCGCGATTGCTCCCGCATTGCTGGATGACAGGACCACACGGTCCGGCACGACGGTGACGGGACTTTGTTCGAATTCTAGAGAGGCATACATGGCCAATACAAGCTCGGCAAAAAAGGCGACCCGCAAGATCGCTCGCCGCACAGACGTCAACAAGGCGCGCCGTTCGCGCGTTCGTACTTTCGTTCGCCAGATCGAAGAAGCAATCGCTTCCGGCGACGTGGCTCTGGCAACTGCAGCCTTCAAGGCTGTCGAACCAGAACTGGCACGCGCTGCCAGCAAGGGCGTGGTACCGGCCAACACGGCATCGCGCAAAGTCTCGCGTCTTGCCAAGCGTGTTAAGGCTCTGTCGGCTCCTGCCGCTTAAATTACAGTAACGATTGCAGCGTTTAGCTCCAAGCCCGGTCCTTAGCCGGGCTTTTTGGATTCGGATTTTTTCCACCGCCTGATGACGGCAGCATGTCTGATTAATGTCTTTCCTGTGACACGAAAAGAAGTTGTAAATCAGAGGCTTGGCTCAATTGCATAAGGTGAATTGCGGCTTTTTCTGACAAATTCCGCCGCTCACTGAGTCAAGAACTTTATTATTTTTTTTGATTCCAGACGTGTCGAATTTGCATCAGAGGTGAATCCCCTTGATTCAAAAGCGATTCTTTTTTGACAGGGGCGTGACAGCCAAAATTGGCTCCCGGAGTCAATGGCAAACCCTCCGACAAGCGCAAAAATGCCCGTTGATCTTGGCAGCCGATCCTGCCTAAATGATTTCCAACAAGGGGCACGGCTTAATCCGAAACGGCTTTGGCGAACGCTGCCAGTTCAGGCAGGGTGGATAGTTTTGTTTCTTGTGGCGGAGCGTTAGTTTCCGTTTTTTCATAAAGTTGACGCGTTCGGACAAGATGACAGCAATGTCTCCTGACGGCCGACGTGTGTCCTGATGGCACGGTCCATATGCCGGATTGTCAGGAGCTGTGACAAGATTGAACAGCCACTCTGGCGGGTCGGTCGGTAAGCGAGGACCGAGAGACTGCGCTTGGGCGAGACGATCGAAGACGGGGGCCGCTTGAGTGCGGTGTTCGTCACAGGTCTTGCGCTGGCTCTATGAGGAGCTGTGGAGAATAAACG
>NZ_CP117269.1:300000-381845 GCF_007000325.2 Rhizobium rhododendri
CTGCTGGTGACGACGACGGCGCTGATCACCGTCGTCAACGCCTCTGCCGGCTGGCGTTCGATCATGTTCGGCTCGCTTATTCTTGCGCTGCTTCTGATTTCGGGCCGGGAGGCACGTCGATGACGCGCTACGCCGGCCCGGTGATCGATCCTCATCACCATCTCTGGGACCTGGGGCTCAAGCGCCATCCCTGGCTGGAGAAAGCGCGGGACGAGACGCAGGAAACGATGTTCTGCGGCATGTCCGCGTTGCTGCGAAACTACGGCATCGCGGACTATGCTGGAGATGCAGCGCGCCAGAATGTGGTCGCCACTGTTCATGTCGAAGCCGGCTGGTCTAACGATCATCCCCATGAGGAGACCGCGTGGCTTGACGCTCTCGATCATGCGGGCGGCATCGCGCGGCGCTATGTCGCCCGAGTAAAGCTTGACGATCCGGATGCAAGTGTCAGGCTTGCGGCGGAAGCGGCCAATCCGAGAGTAGTCGGAATCCGCGACATCGTTAGCTGGCATCCGGATTCTGCCAAGAGCTTTGCACCTCGGGCAGGGCGGATGGCAGATCCGCAATGGCGTTCCGGGCTCTCGCATGTCGCCCGGATCGGACTGGTCTTCGACCTGATGCTCTATCCTTGGCAGATGGATGAGGCACGCGATCTTGTCCGGGCATTTCCCGAGACGCTTTTCGTCCTGAACCATGGCGGCAGCCCGGCGGATCGAACGGAAGAAGGGATGGCGCTCTGGAAGAGGGGCCTGGCGTCTCTCGGTGGCGAGCCGAACATACGGCTCAAAATATCCGACCTCGTCGCCTATGACCATGTCTGGAGCTTCGACAGCCTGGAACCGGTCATCCATCACTGCCTCGAGAGCTTCGGCGTGTCGCGCTGCATGTTTGCGAGCGACTTCCCAGTCGCGGGACTGCATGCCACGTTCGACGAAGTCTACGACGTCTTCCGGCGTACCGCCGAACCTCTGTCGCCGCACGAGCAGCGATCGCTCTTCTTTTCCACCGCCAACGACACCTACCGGCTGGGCCTTGGAGATGATGAGGCCTTCACCGAGAGAGAGAACCATGTCTGACGTGAGCTTGAATGCCCTGCCCAATCCCCTGATCGATGACCGTATCCGCGGCTTTCCGCCCGGTCACCCGCCGCTGCCACTCGATGCGATCGGCGCGCAGAACTGGAAGCCCTATGACGGCCAGATGGGGCTGCCTCTGATGTCGCTCGACCAAACCGCCTTCGCCGGCAATATCGAGGCGATGATGGGGCTCATGAAGGAGCATGGCGTCGAGATCGCCCCGCATGCGAAGACGCCGATGGCACCCGCGCTCGCCGCAGCGCTGCTGTCTGCCGGCGCCTGGGGCACGACGGTTGCGGACATTCGCCAAGCAAGCGTATTCCTGAAGGCCGGTCAGCGAAAACTGATCCTTGCCAACGAGATCGGCGGAGTTGCCGCCGCGCGGCGACTGGCCGCGCTGCTTTCGGGCTTTCCAGAGGCGGAGCTCCATATCTTCGTCGATTCCCGCGAAGCGGTCGATGCCCTTCGCCAAGCATGGAGCGAGCGCGCCGATCTGCCGACCCTTGGCCTGTTGATTGAATTCGGCGCCGGCCGGGCCGGTGAACGAAGCCTGGAAGCGGGTCTCGGCATCCTGGACTTTCTTCTGGCGTCGGAAACGCCGAGGCTAAGGCTGACGGGCATCGCCGCTTACGAAGGCGCCGCCGCCACGCCCGATCCGCAGGAAACGGCAGAGCGCATTCGCAGTCTCCTGCACATCACATCGGAATTTCTCATCGCGCTTCGCGCCCGCCTCGGGGATGCGCGTCCGCTGATCCTCACGGCCGGGGGATCTGTCTTCTTTGATATGGTCATCTCAGGGCTCCGCGCGGCGGTGGCCGCCGATCCGCATTGCCGCCTGGTGCTTCGCAGCGGAGCCATCTTCTTCCACGATCACGGTATCCATCAGCGTGGGTTGGACGATCTCGATATCCGTGGCGGTTACGTCCGGGAAGGGGTCGTGCAATCGGCCTCGGCGGCCTTCGTTCCGGCGCTGCGGGTCTGGGCGGAGGTGTTGTCCCGTCCCGAAGCGGGACTTGCGATCTGTGGCATGGGCCTGCGTGACGTCGCCAACGATCAGGGTCTGCCAAAACCGCTGGCGCTCTATCGAAACGGGCGGCACCACGCCGACCTGCCGGGATGCGCGGTCGTGCGGCTGAACGACCAGCACGCCTTCATCCAGCTCGGCGAACAGAGCGACGTCGCCGTTGGCGATGTCATCGAGTTTGGCGTCTCGCATCCGTGCACCTGCATCGACCGCCATGCCATCGTTTACGGCCTCGGCCCGGATCATTGTGTGACCAATGCCTATCTCACGCACTTTGGATGAAATCGGCGGATCTCGGAAGGCCGGGGGAATGCCGCTTTTGGCGGGCTCCCGCCGCAATGTCGTTTGCGTTTCATCCCTTCGTCAAACTGCATGATCGGCATCTCGACTGAAATCGACCTTTAATTCGAGCGGCGCGTCCGCGCCGCAAGCGCTGCCATACTGGAGATAAAATGCATAGTGGCCTCGTCAATCCGATCGATTTTTCGCAGGAAGGCCGACAGACCGGCTTTCTCGCCATCCCCTTTTCAGTCGATCGATCGCCATACTACCAGATCCGAATTCCGATCCTCCGGCTCAAGAACGGAGAGGGGCCTAGCATCCTACTCATGGCGGGCAATCACGGCGACGAGTATGAGGGAGAGCTCCAGCTCGGGCGCCTGATGCGCCGTCTTGAGCTGTCGAAGATGCGTGGCGCTGTAACCATCCTGCCAATGGCCAACCTGCCGGCCGTCATGGCGGCAGGTCGCTGTTCTCCTCTGGATGGTGGCAATCTCAACCGGGCTTTTCCCGGCGATCCCCTCGGCACCCCGACGGCGCGCCTTGCGGATTTTCTGGAGAGGCGGCTCTTTCCTTCCCACGACGTCGTTCTCGATCTTCATTCGGGGGGCACCTCGATGGCGCATCTGCCCTGCACGCTGATCGAACGACAGGCGGACGAGGAACGCTTTCGACGTGCAACCGCGCTTCTCGCCGCCATGGGCGGTTCCTACGCGTTCATTGCCGACAATGGTCCAGCGGCGCCGACATCGATGGGATCAGCGAGCCGCGCCGGCGCGATCGGACTTTCGGGCGAGTTTGGCGGCGGTGGAACGGTGACACCGGAAAGCATGGCCTTTACGGCCTCGGTCATTGACCGCCTGCTTCTTGCCCTCGGGATTGTCGAAATGCCGATCCTTTCGATGGCGCCTCTACCGGTACGTGGCCCGCTGCAGCTACTATCCCTGTCACGCCATAGCCAAGGCATCTATGCCGAGCGGCGCGGCTGGTTCGAGCCGGCAGTGGCGCTTGGCACGACCGTCTCCTGCGGTGACGTCGCGGGCTGGTATCACGACATGGAACGTCTGGATCTGGCGGAGGAGCCGCTGTATTTCGCAGAAGGTGGAATCGTCATCTCGCACCGCCTGCATTGCGACAGCCAGGCCGGCGACTGCCTGATACAGGTCGCCGAGCCGATCGACAGGTGACAGAAGAACACGAACCTGCAGCACGAACTGCTGCAGTCAACAATTCATAGAACGAGGCGGGACCATGCATCTTTCCATGTGGACCTATCCCTGGGACCTTCAGGACCAGGGCCTGGCGCAAGCTAGCGCCGAGTTGCGCGACCGCGCGCCGGTCTCAACACCGTCAGCCTCGCCACCTCCTATCACGCCGGACGGTTCCTGCAGCCTCGCAGCCCGGACCAGAAGGCCTATTTTCCCGAGGACGGAACGGTTTACTATCGCCCGAGCGAGGAGACCTGGGCGAGCAAGGAGATCCGCCCGCTGATGGCACGCAATGTCGTTGAGCGCGGCGACATGTTGGCCGCTCTGACTGCGGCGCGCAAAGAGGGTGGCATGAAGGTCTCCTGCTGGACGGTCTGCCTGCACAACACCCGGCTCGGAATGCTCCCGGGGTATGAACCGGAAATCCTCTATTCCGTGAATAAGGTTCTCAACGAGCCAGATTTCCCTCCACTCTCCATCCTGCATTGGGCGCTGCAGGACCTTCGTATCATCCGCCACTACAAAGGTAGCGCCCTGCTCACGAAGCGGGGCAGGTCGATACTCGGCAATCACGGGGAACTTCAGGCTGTTCTCGCAGAATGGATGCTGGCCGCTCCGATGCAGGAGAGTCTTTCTCCCGAAGCTGCTGCCCTGTTATGGGATCTTAGGCATATGCTGGGCATCGTCTCGACCCGATTGGGCGACTGGGTGACGCTTGGCGATTATACCGAATGGGCACTCCCGGTGGAGCTTTTCCCGGCGAGGGGACCGCTCGGCCCCCGACACGAGGCGGGTTGGTTTATCGCACATAATCTCGTTCGCCCGCTGATCTGGCTGGGCGTACTGGAGAACTCGCCGCAGAACGTGCCAGCCACGTCGATGATGGACAGGCAATGTCGGAAGACGGTGTTGTTCGATAAATTCTTCAGGATAGGCCTTCCGATCGGGATCGAGGCGGTCAGCCATCCATTGATGGCCCCAGGGACGTGGTCGCTGGGACTATCGCGTGGAGGGCACTCTGGCGCACACGACGGTGCATTTTCGTCGCACAAGAAATACTCCGCCAACACCACATTCTGTGGTTTGTGAATCGCCGCGCCGGACGACGCAGCACCTGGCATTGATAGCGCAAACCAACAGACCCTGTGCCTGGTGGATGCTGCAAATCTGGTTCATCGCGGGCGGAGCTTGGGATCTATTTGCCGTCAATTCTGGTCATGGAGGCAAGGTGGGGGCTCTGGAATGTGAGAAGCGGACCCGCGCGCCGGGGCTGTCGATCCCGGATCCCGGCGTTGCCGTCGCTATGCTGACCCTCCTGCGGCAACCCTTTTAACCGGTCTTGCGGGAGGCGAACGGCTTTCGCAGTTCCTGCTACAGCTGGTATGCCCTTCCTATTTGGGACGCTTCTGGCCAACCACCCAAGAGCTGTCAGTGCGTGAAACTGCGCAGTTGTGAACCTTGCTGGCCAGATTGTCTGAAATCGTACCCCACCAACAAGGTTGATCTGCCGATCGTGCCGTGTTTTGAAGGTGGAAAATTGGCGGCGGGGCTTTGGCAACAGGAATGGCAGAACAGTTTGACATGTTTTCGGAGCAGGCTGCGCGCGATCCGATGGTCACGCGTGGCCCCTCCAAAGCCGCCAAGGTCGAAAAGCATGCCATCCCGATGAGTGAAGAGGACATGGTCCGGCATCTGTCGGAAACAGGTCGATATCGGATCCTGCAGAAGCTATTGCCGCGCGCGATTTCACCGTTTGCACGTCCAGAGTACCCCCTCAAAGGCATCATTCTCGACACTGAAACCACGGGTCTCAATGCGCGCAAGGATGAGATCATCGAGATTGGCGTGATCGCTTTCACTTTCGATGACACAGGGAACTTCGGTGACGTCACTGGGCTCTATGGTGGGCTTCAGCAGCCGAGCGTTGCTATTCCTTCCGATAGCACCCGGCTCACCGGCATCACCGACGAGATGGTCGCCGGACAGTCAATCGATATGGCTGCGTTGCAGGCGCTGATCGAACCAGCGGATCTGTTGATCGCCCACAATGCCGGCTTTGACCGGCCATTCTGCGAGGCATTTTGTCACCTGTTTTCCGGCAAGGCCTGGGCTTGCTCCAACTCCGAGATCGACTGGTCGTCGCGGGGATATGAAGGCACCAAGCTCGGATACCTGATCGGTCAGGCGGGATATTTTCATGAGGGTCATCGTGCAGTCGATGATTGCTTTGCACTTCTGGAGGTCCTGGTTCGCGAAGGGGACGGATCGGCTTCCACCGCTTTTGCCGAGCTCTATGAGGCAAGCAAGAGGTCGCGTGTCCGGATCTTTGCGGAGAACAGTCCCTTCGACATGAAGGACCACCTGAAGGCGCGAGGCTATCGCTGGTCCGACGGAAGCGACGGCCGCCTGAAATCCTGGTGGATCGAGGTTGGGGAAGAAGCGCTCGATGATGAGCTCCGCTATCTGAGAACCGAAATCTACCGTTATCCAGACGCAGATCCTCCCGTTAAACGCCTCACTGCCTTCGACCGGTTCCGGGCCTGATAGCCCTTTCTGCTCATCTTCTGACCGGACCCATGCTGTGAGTGCATGGCCGACCTGAGACCTTGTGTCTTATCGATGGGCGCGCATGGGCCTATATTCCAATCATCGAAACGACGTTGGGACCAAGAATGGTTGCTGGCGTCACGACACCTCACGAAAGGGGATCATCATGAACGTAGCACGCTCTTTCAGCACTTGGCGCAAGTATCGTCAAACCGTAACCGAACTCGGCCGCATGAGCTCACGTGAGCTGCAGGACCTCGGCATCGATCGCGCCGACATTCACAGCGTAGCCCGGGCATCGGTAGCTCGCTAAGCGATTGTTTCCAAGCCAACGTGATTGACAAGACGCCCGCTGATGATGCGGGCGTTTCTATATTTGGCTTGCGGTGAAGCCCAGGGCTGGAGATTTTGGGCGAGCTTTCCAGCGGCAACATGTCTTACCGCATTGAGACCGCGTTTGTTTCCCATCTCGACGGGTTGCGGGAGAACTTCAATGGCTCGATGGACAAGCTTCAGCACACTCTCAGAGCCGTCGCCGAAAATGCTCAGGCGATCGATTCCGGCGCCAACGAGATCCGTGCGGCGGCTGATGATCTGTCTAAGCGCACGGAGCAGCAGGCGGCCTCGGTGGAGCAGACCGCCGCGGCCTTGGAAGAGATCACCACGACGGTGAAAGATTCTACCAAACGCGCTGAAGATGCGGGGCAGCTTGTCGGGCGCGCGAAATTGGGTGCGTTGAAGTCGGGCGAAGTCATGCGCGACGCAGTTGCCGCCATGCAGGGCATCGAAAAATCCTCAAGCGAGATATCCAACATCATCGGCGTAATCGACGAGATCGCCTTCCAAACAAATCTACTGGCGCTCAATGCCGGTGTGGAAGCCGCACGAGCAGGTGAGGCCGGTAAGGGCTTTGCAGTTGTTGCGCAAGAGGTGCGCGAGTTGGCCCAGCGTTCCGCCCAAGCCGCCAAAGAAATTAAGGCGCTGATCTCGACATCTGGATCTCAGGTTAAAAATGGTGTCGAGCTTGTGGGACGAACTGGTCAGTCGCTTGAACAGATCGTCAAGGAAGTTGAAGAGATCGACCAAAACGTGCGAGCTATCGTGGAAGCGGCGCGCGAACAGTCGACCGGATTGGCGGAGATCAACACGGCTGTGAACACGATCGACCAAGGCACCCAGCAGAATGCGGCGATGGTTGAGCAGTCTACGGCCGCCAGCTACAGCCTCACCAAGGAGGTGGCCGCGCTGAACGACCTGCTCGGCCAGTTCAACCTAGGAGCCACCTCAGGAGGCTTCGCTGCGAATGCATCGCCGACCGCTAGGGGCACGAGCCGCTCAGCTCCTCACCTTGCATCGCCTCACTCCCCTGTTCGGGCCATTCAGGTGAGGTCCCCTCATGCGGGAGTGTCACCCGTTGCGTCCCCGGCGCGATCCCTGCGCTCGAAACTTGCCGGTGCCTTTAACGGCGGCACTCAGGCAGTCGCCACGGCCAGCGAGAACTGGGAGGAGTTCTAGCAGGCGGGTGTAAGATTGGCTAAAGTTCCTGGAATTAGCATGGGTAGAGATTTTTAATGAGCACCCTCGTAGAGGTTGAATCGTTTGGTTACAAAGGCGATCTTGTCGAGACGTATTTTATTCCAATCCACCAAATTTGCGGCATTCGAAACAGTCGCAATGGATGTTGGATACATGTGATTGGAATGATGGCCAATGCCAAGCCAATGGCGTTACGGTCGAAGATCGATTTTGCGGAGCTTAAGTCCCTTTTTGACAAGCTTTGAGTCAAGCGCGTCAGCAAAAGATCTGAATACACTTGCACCCAATATGTGAAAAAGTTCCATAAATACTATTACGTATCTCCCATTAACATATTGAAATATATAACATTATCCAAGCTTCATGCCTAGCGGGCCTCTGTCTCCCTCGACTTGGCAGCATCTTGGCTTTGTTGCTCGTGCTCCGGGATGTTCAAACTTACTTCGGACGAACTAGGCTGATGTTTAGCGTTGAGGGAAAGCAACTGCTCGAGGCGGGCTCGGGAAAGTGCGGGAGCGAACAAACGCATGATAGGCCTTTCGATTATTGGACCTCGATCCTGTCCAACTCTCGCTGGCGCTGCAACGCCTGAAATATCCTTTCCCCAATGAATTGCGAATTGCCAAGCCCACCGTCAACCTTTGGTCTCGCCATCGCATTCCAAATACAACTTGGAGCCTTGGCCTCCTATTTTTTTGGATTTCATCCCGTCGAGATCCTAGTTATAACCTCCTCGCTGCCGCATTCGGCCGCGAACATTTGAGGATGGACTATGGCGACGGGTACCATAAAGTTTTTTAACGAGGACAAGGGTTTTGGCTTCATCACGCCGGAGAATGGCGGCGGTGATGTCTTCGTTCACGTTTCGGCTTTGCTCAGCGGCGGTACGCTTAGCGAAGGACAGAAAGTCAGCTACGAGGTCGGCCAGGATCGCAAGACCGGCAAATCAAAAGCCGAGAACGTCCGCCAGATTTAAGCGATGGCGCCCCTGGAAACGGGCGGCGGCATCAATCAGTGAAATGCCGTCCCAGTTCAAAAGGTCAGATTGAGTTTCAGCGCCACCGGCTATTTTATGACGGAGCCGCCTTTTGTCGGCTGCTTCAGCCAGTCGAGCAATGCATTATTGAAGCGTTCAGGCGCCTGGATCTGAGGAGCGTGGCCTAGATCTGGAAATTCGACGAGCTGCGCATTTTGAAATCGCTTCACGGCCTGCCTCCCGAGTACCGGATAATTTCCAAGCGTCGGCCGGATAGCCGCGGGCGCGAGGTCCTTGCCGATGGCGGTCGTGTCCTTGTCACCGATCATTAACAGAACCGGTTTGGCGATTTTCTCAAACTCGTAAAACACTGGTTGAGTTGCAATCATGTCGTAGAGCCGCGCCGAGCTGGCTTGAACTGCTTTGCGTCCATCCCCTCGATAAAGCCCCGCCAGCATCTGCACCCACTTCTCGTATGACGCATCCCAAGTGCCTGCGTAGTAGGTAGAGCGCTCGTAAGCTCGGATGCTGTCAGCGGACACGCTTTGCTCACGCTTCATCCATCCGTCGAGACTGAGCCAAGGAACGCCTTTCGCCCTCCAGTCCTCCAAACCAATGGGATCGACCAGCACAAGTTGATCGACAGCATCTGGAAACATCAGTGCATAGCGAATGGCCAACATACCGCCAGTCGAATGTCCGACGATAATTGAATGTTGAATTCCAAGGGAGGTCAGCAAATCACGCGTGTTGCCCGCCAGCTGTTGGAACGTGAACTGGTAGCCATCGGGCTTGCTCGATTTGCAAAATCCAAGCTGATCGACAGCGATTACCCGGAAGCCCTCCGCCGAAAGGCTTTTGATTGAGCCCTCCCACGTTGCCGCGCAGAAATTCTTGCCGTGGAGAAGGACGACTATCTTACCATTCGGACTTGAGGGCCGGACATCCATATAGGCCATTTTCAGGTGACCACCCTGCGAATTGAAGCGATAAGCGGACACCGGATAGGGGTATTTGAACCCCTGTAGTTCTCGGCCGTAAGAAGGTTCGTCGGGAGATGCTGCGCCAGCAGGCGTGGGTCCAGCCGCGAAGTAGAGCAAAAACACTAGCGCGATTGTCGCTTGGATCATCGGTATCTCCTCTCATTCTCAATGATATCACTGATATAGGCGTGGCTGATCAGCTCTCCATCAAGCTTCATGACATTGCTGTGAGATCGTGGCGGGCGGTCCAGCAGCGTATTCTCATGATCCCAATTATCAGCGACCGCAGTCTTCGACGTCGAAAGGAACGCAAGATACTTAAGACCCTTCTGGGTCCAAAATGGAAGATAAAGTGAGCGAAAAAGCTTTCCGGCGGACCAATGAACCAAGGGGCGTCGCCGACTCCCTGGGCCAATTCGCTAGGAATACGTCCTCGATGACGAGCGAGCAGAGGACCTTTTTTATCGTTTCGGCCCATCTTCGATCGAACTTGACCTCCTGATGGCGCCAAAGCATGCCAGGCGCCAAGAGCTGCCGTTTGTGGGCGAATAGCCAACCTAACTTCGTCTCCAATGCCTTGATCAGGGAGTAAGTCGCCTTGACGCGCGCCTCATTCGGATAGTTCTTGTTGGCGAGAACGATGACTCCAAGGCCTTCGCCAGGCACCATGGCAATATATCCACCAAACCCGTTGGTCGAGCCCGTCTTGTTAAGGATCACGCTTTTCTGCGGCGGAAGCGGCGGGGTGATCCTGATAACTGGCTGGGGCTTCATGATGAAGTCATAACCGTTGCCCGACATCATCATTTCCAGGTCTGCCGGCCATAGATATTGCTCCCAAATCATGTCGTGAGTGAAGAAGGTGGTCTTGTACTGTCCTTTTGGAGCATGGTTATGGCGGCCCGCAAGATCGCCTGGCTTGGGCATTGACACTCGATCTTCTTATGCTGCTTTCAGTCCCCGCGCTTGGCGGAAACTTATTCAGGGTTGTGACGCGAGGTGGTCCCGGGGCTCCAGCTATCATGAAATTGACGAAATAGGCAGTGTATCGAAATGTGCCAAAGCACGACGAACTTAATCGCCGTTCCGTCCGCGCTCACGTGAGAGGCGTGCAATATCGTAACGCCGTATGATTTCCTGCAGGTGATACCTCTTGCAACTGAGGCATCCGAGCGTCACAGGCCCGTCTCCTCGGAGGGGGCCCACTCATACTAGTTTTAGTCTTTCACACCGCTCCAGAGAAATGCGAGCATTCTGGCAGTCTATATGGGGGAAGCCCTGATCAACCTCACGACGAGAAATGCGCTGGATGCCCGCTTTATTGAATAGACATTCGGCGGCCTTGTCCAATAAACTGCTGCCAATCGATCCGAGCGTTCTATATGAGCGCAGATGTAAAGATCGACATTTGGTGTTTTATGGCTGAGTTTTCTTCGGTACACTTCGAGACTTTTATAGTCTCCAGCAACACTCTTTTGGCGGCCATGGCGCATCCCAAACGAATTCAAATGCTGCAGATTTTGCTTGAAGAAGAGCTGCCCGTAACCGATCTGGCCAATCGATGTGGAGTTAAAATAGGCACGGTATCTCGGCATCTGACGATACTTAAGGTTGCCCGTTTGGTGACTTGCAGACCTTCCGGGACAACCTCCTATTACTCCTGTAAGTCGTCGGCCGTGACGAGGATGATGAGAACCTTGGCCGATGTTCAATTTTCATAGGCAACTGCGGTGTGGTCTTGAATTTCAAGCAGTATGCCAATTTGCTCAACTCTTGGCATAAAGTCCACGTGCAGTCGGCAGGAAAGCTTTGATCGAAATGCAGTCGGCATCTAGTGCGAGCAGAATAGATGACGTTAAGGCGCGCCGTTTCCCAAGTGGCTGGCTAAAGAGAAATCTCGGCAGCACCAGGATGCTCCGAATCCAACATTGAGGGCTTGGCTTCCCCCAAGAGCCTGATGCCGATCTTTTGGACACGAAAACAACAGCAGCAAGACCTGTGGTTCGCTTCGCGACACGTTTCCGGCTTACGGACTCTCGGAATTTAAGCGCTCTTGTATTTCCTTTCCGGCCTTGAAAAATGGCACCCATTTGTCATCGACGAAGACGGTTTCCCCGTTTCTCGGGTTGTGCCCTGAGCGCGGCCCGCGGTGTCGCACGGAGAAGCTCCCGAACCCGCGAAGCTCGACCCTCCCGCCCTCTTCCAATGCCTCGGTAATTTCCTCAAGAATGATATCGACGATCCGCTCGACGTCTCTGTGGTAGAGGTGAGGATTGCGCGCAGCGACGATTTGGACGAGTTCCGATCTTATCATTGTTTGGGCCTGTAAAATCTGGTGGCTGACAGAGGGTTAGTTACGTGTCGGAAGGAAGCACGACAACAGTGATCGTGCAACGCAGCTCGCTCTTTGCATTGGCAGCCACCTCCTTTCTGCCCAGGTCGTGAGCGCCTGCTGATTGGCACGCGCGAGAGCACTGGCATCGACAATACCACGCCATCCTTCGGGCTTGCCGACTACATCAGGGCGATCCCCTAATCCCAGCAAGTGGCGTTCATGACAGTGGTGGTGACCGCCTTGTCGATTGATCCCGGTAGCGCACCCTGGTTCTCGTGGAGTGTCGTCGCATAGCCATGATCAAGACTTTGGTAAGAAGTTTTGTCTAACCTGACCAGGCCAACTCCATCCCCTGGCGAGAACATACTGCCGTCGAGCTCCACATGTAGTGCGTCGGGCTCGACGGCCTTTACCGTCCCAAACATGCCATTCTTCACGCGGAGATCGCGATTATTCTCCAGGAAGACCAGCCGGTCTCGGCGGTGTCGCTGATGTACTTGTGCGAATTGCCATATCCTGCTTGTCTATTGCAAGATCGACATGATGTCGGTCGGCGCCATGGCTCCATGAATGTTTCAAGACTTCCGCGCGGCAGGCCATGGCGTGCTCGACATGGACCATCTCGCGCGTCGAATCCCGCGCAAGTGTGATCTCCCCGTCGCCAATTCCGTCCGCTTCGCTTCCAACTCGACCAGAACAGGCGAGGCTAAGACGGACGCAAAGGCGTTGAAAATGCTTGCGGATCCTCGTTAATAAATTTCATCAGGATCCCACCCGAATGCTGCCTTTAGCAGACCCGCGTGAAGGCGCCTAGGGCATGGACTTAAATGCTCGTGCGCGCCGGATCGTGATTTTCGTTGTGACGCTCTCATCGGCCGCAACAGTGAAGGTTATGTTATCTTTGGCGCAAATCTCTCCATAAACTTTCGCGGCAGCTGTTGCTTCATCATCCGCCTCGACCAGCGCTGTGTGAGAGACCAGGAAATACGGCATTCATTACCTTTGAACGTGCTTTGAGGGATACATGCGTTAGGCAGAATTGTCGGTCGCTACGAAGTGACATTCGGGATCATGATACCTCTGGATCGCTCACAAACTAGCTCAAGCAATGGCATGACGATGGACGCTTGATGGCCCCTTTCCCCACGACGCCGACCATCAGTCAGATCTTCAACATCGCGTCAATTTGTCGGTGAGGCTGCTCCAAAACGTTCCAGCATTTTCCTAAGCTGCGCATTCTGGTGCCGCAGGTGTTCCGCAAGGAGCCGCTTCAGGCGGAGGTTTTCGGCAGAGAGCAATGCCAAGTCATCCGAGTGGGTCCCGGCTACATCAACCGCCATCACGACAGAAGGCGTTGCGAGGACATCCTCGGCAATAGACCGGCGACGTCTTTGAAGACGCAGTGCCTTTGCTGTCTGGCGTGTCGGCTCACTGGCCGGCACCTTCACGACCTGACTATCACTGGAAACCGCATCGTGCTGATTTGGCTCAATCTTGTCGGAATCAACTGGCGGCATCGCGCGAGGCGGTTCTCCACCGGCCTCGCTGACCTCGGCGACTTCGATCTTCTTTTCCAGGTCGCTTGGCACGTTTTTACGACTGACCAAGGTTTCCGAGTCGGCGTTGTGAATAAACGGAAGGGTTGCCTCGGTATCCCTCACCAGAGCCGCGAAATCGGTATTGCCCCAGATGGATTTCGGCTGTGTTTTTAGTCGCCGGCGTGCCGATTTGATTTCGACGACGAAACTGCGCTGCTGTGTTCTCATTTTCTTCTCTGATTGTGGTCTTCGTACTCAGGTGCGTTCGAAGCGCTTGAGCATTTCTCTGAGCTGGGCATTTTGAATACGCAACTTTTGCGCAAGCAGATCCTTGAGATGTTTGATGTCTTCATCCAGGCTTGTGGCGTTTTCAAAAAAAGGGTCCGCGGTGGAAGATGCGGCAGGAACCGGCAAGTCCGCGACGGCGCCAGGAATTTCGTCTGCCGAGCCGACGCGGACTTTCTTTGCGGTCTTCAACCTCGCCTGCCGAAGCTTCGGCAACTGAACAGCAGCCTCTACTTCTAGCCGCTCCTCTAACAGATCGGAGTTGGACTGCGCTTTCTCCTTTGTCACCTCGGCCTTAGCTGCTTCGGGGTAGTCCAATTGCAGATCAGGCGTCTCGGGAACCATTTCGTTCTCGATAGACGCCGGTGCCGGTGCGAGGTTTTCAGGCTCGCCCTCGTCCACTTGCTCGGTTCCAACATTGGCCTTCTGGGACGAGAGCAGGATAGTCGTAGCTGGCTGCAGTTCTATTTCGACAAGCTTTCGAGCGCTGTCAGGCGCGCTTGCTTCGTCCGCTGTCCCGGAGGATCTTTGCCGGGACAGCAGCTGCGCTAGATATTTCCAAGGTGGTTTCATAGGACTTCTTTCTGAGCGGCAGAGATGTGACGATTCTGACAGCTCTCCGTCCCGGCTCGAAGCCGAGCCAGGATATTTCAAAAGCTAAGCTATTCGATGGTAACGAAGATCAATTGCGCGAGCGGCGAACAACGTTGAAGCGAGATCAATCAAACGCCGAGGCGCTTGCGCAGATCAGCATTTTCCGCGCGCAACTTTTCGGCCAAAGCCTGACGAAGCGTCTTGTTTTCTTCCTCAAGCTGAAGAAGATCAGCCATCTCATCACCAGCGGTGAGAGGTGCTGGCGGTGTTGCCGGCTGTGCGACAGGCTTGGGATTTGCTGGACCCTTGGCGACTGATTTCTTCGTGGCAACAGGTACGGTTGTTGTTCCACTTACTGGTGCGACTTCAGCCTTGCCAATCCGCTTCTGGCGAACCTTTGGTGTCTTTGCAGCTGCCGCGGCTTCAATCTCGGTTTTAGAACGACGAGGCGCGCGCTGTTTTTTAGACGCAGGCGCCTCAGTTGGAGCCTCTGGTGCTGCAACATCAATTTGCGCGCCTGTTTCGGTTTCGTCAGCCATTGCTATCTCCATGTGCGGGTAAAATTGTTTTCGACTTCAGAACGGCTAGTGTCAACTGAACTGCACTTTAATACCGTTCGTTTCAGTCAATGCGGCTGAAAATCTCGTGAAATTTCACATCTGCAGGACTTCTACGGATCCATTCTGCAAACTCTGACTTAGGAAACGGTTGCTCCCTGCTGGGCGTGGTCCTGCTGACTGACGGATCATAATCGCATCCCATTCGCTTGTAAGCCGTGGGGGAAGTGATGCTTCTTGGCGGCGCTTACAATTTAATTCGCTCAGCGAGCCTAGGCTTATAACCCCTGGCTCGCTTTTGCCGGACGATGGCTAGAAACAGCTCCACAGCTTGGCTTTCGTTCTCGAAGCAATGGATTTTCTGCCGCCCGGTTGATGCGATCCGGCCCCACCGTCGCAACAGCGACGCGTCGCCGAACAATGTCGGTTCTATCGACATTGCATAAAAGCGCGCTTTGTTCTCTGCCTTGTCCGTCCGCTCGATGTAGACGTTGTAGGGTTGGGTGATCATCATGAGGCTAGATTGGCTGGCACAAGTTCCTACGTCCAACGACACTTTTGAATCAGGCGATCTCCATCGATTCAATTCGTTGATGGGCAGACGATACCCTTTGCGGAGCACTTTGCCAGGCCACGCCGAGACGGAGCATAAAAGGTTGGCTCGGTAAATCTCTTGAGGCTGTTGCCCGGGTCGGTGGGTGCGCGTGCATTTCGTACGCGACGCCACCAATTACGCCTTGTTTTTCGCGGAATGGCATCGGCTTGCCGCAAAACCGAAACGTCTTTACACTACCTTGAATTATACACATATCGTGTGTATATTGTTCTTATGAAGAGCGTCGATATCATTTCTGCTTTGACGAATGATGGTTGGTTTGAGGTTGCCAAGAAAGGCAGCCATGTCCAGCTTAAACACCCGACAAAGCGAGGCCGTGTAACCGTTCCTCATCCTAAGCGAGATATCCCGATGGGGACGCTCAAGAGCATCGAAAAGCAATCTGGGCTAAAACTGAGGTAATCACTATGCGCAACTATATCGGACTGATCCACAAGGAAGCTGAAAGCGATTACGGTGTTTCCTTTCCTGACTTCCCAGGTGTCGTAACAGCCGGCACTGACTTGGATGACGCTCGTCGCATGGCCGAAGAGGCTTTGGCTTTTCACGTCGATGGTCTTGTCGAAGACGGAGAGGCTATCCCTGAAGCATCTTCCCTCACCGACATTATGGCCAATCCTCACAATTCTTCAGGTACCGCCATTCTTGTTTCGCTAAAGACAGAAACAAAAAAGGCCGTCCGCGTAAACATCACGATCCCCGAGGATGTCTTGCAGGAGGTGGACGCCTATGCAGAAGCACATGGTTTGACCAGGTCAGGATTTCTCGTTCAAGCAGCAAAGCGGGAGATCGGGAAGATTGCGGCTTAGCAATACCCTACAGATATAAAGCGATAGGCCCGCCTGCGCCACGCGAAGTGTGCCGCAGTACGATGCATGGCATTAGCCAATGATTGGCGGCGCGTGTTTTACCATCCGATCTCCCAAGGGCGCGGCTTGCCGTGAAAGACCACAACGCGCGCATCTTCGGGGGTCGAACCATTGCCACTTTCATCATCAGCACTTGCCCGCCTCACCTGGGACTTCCACGAGACAATCTGGCCAGGCAGTATATCCTGCCAGCGGTCGGCGGCATTGATCCAACAGTGTTCCAATACCGCCTGATCGCCACCCTTCCGACAAGTATCCATCCAATGCTCGGGTGAGCTGATCCATTTGGACCAAACCGGAGCGCGAACTGCCTCTGGCAGATACATAATGGACGATTGCAGTCCCTCTGGACGATAAACATCGCGCATCAGAGCGAGGCGCCCGACGGAGACGATATCGTCAAGGCGGCCAATTATTGAGGTGTCGAGATCCATGAAAAGGATGTCTCCGGAGATTTCAGGTCGAAACAACTCCATCTTCGACCACCAGCCCGGCCAATCGTAAGTCAGCGGGAGCGTCTGGACACTCCCGATCCAAATGTCGCAAAGACACCGAAAGTCGGCTTTCGGTAGGTGATGCATCACCTGAGCTTGAAGCCGCAAGACATGGTCGGCGGTGTATTCTCCGCCGGATCTCAGAACGCAAAAGATGGAAGTCACGTCGAGTGGATCCTGTTTACTACCTTCGCGTCAAGGAAGACGCGTCACACGCCGGCTGGCTGCGGACCATGCAGCGGTGCGACGGGAGGGACGTGATATTTGCCCTTCCATTCCATGATAACTGGACGGAGATGACGGTCTCATATCGCCTATCAACCAAAGGACGCGGCAAAAATTGTGTATAAGCGTAATACGCTAATTCCTGTCAATATGTCCTATTTTCAGTCATATAATGCGACATACTGGATCTATCCAAGCGTATCAAGCTCAGATCACAACACAGATGAATAAAATTTAGGTATGGCATTTGGGAGATTTGGCCGCTATCACCCGATCTCGACCCAGCCCTACTATAGCTCGTGATTTGTATGATATTTGCGAAATTGCCCTCAACCTGCCGCCGGGAGAGCTGCATAGAACCGAAGAGAATGCTTAGGCCGATGATGTCTGCCGTTTTGGCGACGGTTGGCTTGATGCTGAATATACCTGGGGCAGGTGCGACCGCTCTGACCCCCAACGGATGCAAAAAAGGCGTCTTCCTGACGATCAGCGGCAGGATTGGCAAAACTACAAATAATATCGACAGAACCTATGAACTGTCAGAGCGTGAATTTCTTGCCTTACCGACATCCACAGTAACGACATCAACACCCTGGACCCCCAAAAGCGAATTCGTCGGGCCCTTACTCAGCGATTTGCTCAAAGTAGTCGCAGCGAAGGGAAATAATATACGCCTCATGGCGCTCGATGATTTCAGCGTCGAGGTGGACGCGGACTACCTTAGCAAGTTTGGCACCATATTAGCGACCACCAAGGACGGAGTACGCATGACTGTGAGAGATTTCGGGCCGATCTTCGTCATGTTTCCTCGTGATCGCTTTAGGACGGAGCTGGACACACCGGTCGGTGCATCAAATATGGTCTGGCAACTATGCGGGATCGAGGTGGAATGAAATCTCTTCATCTGGCGTGGTTCGGTTTCCCAGCAGCGATCGTCGCCGTATCCGTCGGCATCGTCGCTTCTCACTGGAGCATACTGAGAGCCGAATACATGCCGTGGTCCGAGATGAGCACACGGAACCCAATGTATTTCTACTGGCCGACAGCGCAGGTCATGAGAGAGTTCGAAACCGTCAGGCTGGATTTGAAGACAATTGCCGACGGATCTACCGTCGAACCGGAAAGGGTATCATTTCACGTCAACGTCCTCATATCCGGCATCGATATCATTGTACGGCCTTCTGAACTAAACGACGGATACCGGAAAATCGCCGAATTTTCACGCGATGGTCCGCTTCTAGTCGAGTTCGCGACACGCGTTCTGCCTTCGATTAAGCCGGGAATATCGGCATCGGCTGCTAAAGCATTGATGCCAACGTTTGTGGATGTGGGCAATCTTTTGCTGAGATTGTCCAAGGAAGCCTGGGACCAAGACAGCCGCTTAAAGGAAAAGTCCCTCGAAACCATCCGGACCGCACATTCAATTATCCTCGTTATCGCCGCACTGCTGGCTTGCGCCGTTTTGTCCTCTCTCATCATCTCAATATTCTACTGGCGGGCGATCTTGGCAAAGACGCGCGCGGTAGAGGCAGCGGAAGCCGCTGTCGAGGACAAGATGAGCTTCCTTGCAATGATCAGCCACGAGCTTCGAACACCGCTTCAGGTTATCGTCTCGGCGTTGGATGTTCTCGACAGACCTCAAGACGTAAGGACCCGGGACGAAACGACTGCGCGCATTCGTCGGGCGGCAAACAGCCTGACTACCCAGCTTCGTGACATGCTGACGCTAGCCCGTGCTCAAAGCGGGTATATCGAGCTGCAACCAGCCGCATTTGAGATACGGGAACTCGTTCGAGGGGTCGTAGGCGATTATCAGGCCGCTGCAGCAGCCAAGCACCTCGAGTTGCGGCTAAATTTTCCCGATGAGGCCTATTTTGTCGTCGCCGATAGTGAGCGCGTCGCACAATTGCTGCATAACCTCATATCAAATGCGGTTAAATATACGCCGTCCGGGTATGTTCAGGTTGATCTCGCCCCTTTCGACGAGAAGGTAGGCAAGCTGATATTGCGATTGATGGATACAGGGCCTGGATTGCCACCCAGAGTGCTTGAGAACAGCATCAATGCAAAGGGCCTGCTGAGCCTTGGAAGCGGGAGAGGGATCGGCCTGTCGGTTGTCCAGACTTTGTTGCGACAGCTCGGTGCACGCATGGCACTTAAAGGCTTGCCGGGTGGCGGCACTAGCTTCGAGCTGGAAATACCTGCTGTTGAAGCGCCGGAACATTCCAACAAGGTATCTGACAACCAAAAACGAGTCCTGATTGTCGACGATCATCCCGAAGTTTTGAAAGGGCTTTCAAGCGTATTTGCGGACCATGGATTCTCGGCCGACACTGCCGCTTCCGGCATGATGGGATTGAATTTTTTTGCCGCACACAGTTATTCAATTATCTTGATCGATCTCGACATGCCGGTCATGACAGGATGTGAGCTGGCATCGCATATTCGCAAGTTAGATCCGAACCGTCGGACCAGATTGGTCGCAATAACAGCGGCAAGGCATCGCCCCCAGCATGACCTGTCACTATTTGACGCCATATTGGATAAACCGGTACGTGACCAGCAGTTGCTGGCGATCATGCACTCTTGAAACTGGCATTCAAGGCGGCGATGAGTATCGGCATACTCGCTGGCTTCGCGAAGAATTTCAGATCGTGCCGCGCCAGAGCCGCGGCTATATTTGCTTCATCGGCATTGCCTGTCCTGATCTGCCCCGTCAATATGATGATTGGGCAGCGGGCATTACGCGCGCGAATTTTTTCGACCAACTCGAGCACCGTCTGGCGGCGTGCATCACGCTCGATGATCCAATCAAGCACATAGGCGTCGAACCCGCTCTGATCGCACAAGTCTTCAGGTTCGTTGAAAGCCACCGCATCAAGACCTGACGTCTCCATATAGCGGACAATTGTTTCTGCGGTGTCGACGTGATCGTCGAGAACCGCCACCCGACGACGTGAGTTCGTCGGTTCGATCAACAGACGGGTCACAGCGTGTGCCGGTATAGTCGATTTGGCATCTGATGGCATGACGCGCCACGCACCATCGATCTCGGTTGCAATCAAAGTGCCTGGAGGCACCTGCCCCACAGCATTTCCCAATCGGATCCGGCAGGGCACGATGTGACTGTTGATAACAATCGAAGCGTCAATCAGTGCGTCTGTGGTGTCGAGACTGATGAGCTCTTCCAATGTTTCCCCAAAGTGTCCGGCAATTTGTGTCAATTCCTCCAAGGAGCAGGAAGCGTTCATGGTCAGACGGCGATTGGCGGCTGAATAGGATAGCCCAAGAATTTCTGAAACTGTAACCGCATGGCGATATTTTGGAATGCCGTGACGAACCAACAGGGCGGCAATACACCGCGCGGCAAGACCGGGTTCGCCGTCGAACCCATCTGAGCGTTTTTCGATAATATCAATGTCATTCGAGCTATTTTTGCTCATATGCAACTATTCCACTCTTGCGACCGCGTTCCTTACGGATATATATGTCCAGCACAACGCAATGCCATTACTTTCAGATGTTGGAGCGCATTTGTTCAACTCGTGGGGACGGTATTCTAGTGGTCTCAAGACAGCATTTAAATCAACTGGCGCGCACGCGAAGTGGGCAAGACGTTGACGTCTTGTCTAGCTATCACAACTCTCTAGCCCTGGACCGTTAAACGACCACCACAAATCGGCGAAAACCGCGGCGGATTTGCCTCAGCCTATCAATGACGACGAAGGAAATGAGTTCGAATGGAAGATGCCGGTAATAACATCGTCGTGAGTGTTCCCCATGTCGGTTTGGGCAAGCACAGCGCGCGGGGCTTCGCACTTGATCAATTTGCTAGACAGCAGGGCTATCAATCATTTGCAGAATGGTCGGTTCACTGCTTCGATCAGGCGTTGCAGATCTCTGGTGAAGTCCGTGAAAGCGACTCTATCGACGTCACCATTCCCTCGGACGAACCGGCGGGGATACTGCTCAAAACATTTGGCTACGAGGTCGTTCTCCGGCTTCAAAAGGCAGAGAGCTACGAGTAGCCCTTTCATCTGGCCTACAACGCGATCCCGGCGAACTTGCGTACGATCAACTTCGAGTCGCCGGAACGCCTCGTGCTCTTACGAATGTACCCTCCGCCCTGCTGCGGCCATCCCGAAAAGTGATCGACTTAATCTGAGTGTCCCCCGCCTGCTCCGCTTGACCAGTTCCCGTAGATACCCACCCGGATTGCAAACCGAGCCATTGGCACTCCGCTCAGCAGTCAGTGCCAGCGCCACGATCGCGAGATCTTGCCCAAGCACTTCTACCGCCTCATGGTAGACCTGGGGGTCGACGTGACAAAGGCGGCAAAGTAGCCCGCCTGACGAACGGAACACCTCCCAATGGCTGAACACTTCGGGCACCATCTCCGATAGTTGCAAAAATGCCGACCGCAAGAGCGACAATGAAACGCAGACCACGTCGTCATCCCGGCCCACCGGCTGCCTTCCTTGCTCTCTTAGAGCCGCTGCTTCCGAAGGTTTTTTCTCAAAAGCCCTCGCACCAATGTCGCCGACCTCGCTGATGCGGTTCGCGTCGGAGCAATTCCTCAGATCACTACAAGATTCAGAATCTAGAATTTCGGCTGTAGTTTGTAGGGGCCGAAATTTCACCAGCACGGTGTTAGAATCTCGGCTCCCATATAGAGCCTCCAGGAGTTCGAACGCTTCAATGCGCAGGGCCTCGAGCGCGTCCACGACCTCGGTCAGTTCCAGGAATCCCTGGGCGCGCCGCTCGCGTAGTCGGTCAAGGCGGGCCAACAGCGCATTCCAAGTCTCGTTCAGCGATCCCAATTCCCGTCTCGCCGCCTCCACGATTGCCGCAATGGACCGTCTGAGCGACGTGCGCCGATAAGAAAGAACCTTGCACTGCCTTGCTTCAAACTCCGCGGCATCCGCGAGATCGACCAATTCGCGGTAGCGAGCAGCAATTGGCGATAAATTGATACCATAGGCCTCGATGATATGGCCGCCTTCACAGCGCCGGCCGCGCCGTTGATATGTGGGATGGTCCGAGTAACAAATCAGACCGACGTCGACCAAGCCAGAAAGGTGGTATTTCAGCGTCGATATCTTTATGCCGAGGCGCCGGGCCAACAGTTCATTCGAAGGCCAGACGACAGGATCTATCCCAATGTCCGACCAATCCACGGCCTTGGTGAATGCAAACAGCTGGTCGATGAGGGCAATCTTTGCGGCTTTCAACCCGATTGCCGATGCAAAGCGTTTGGCCACCTGGAGGGCCTGTGTTCGCGACGGATGGCTCTTGCTGCACCCACTTCCTTTTTCCGCTCGGTAAGCCGTGAGGATGCGGTCAGTCTTGATGCTGGCGGCACTCACCCGCCGATGTGTACGTTCATGATGAGAATTGGGCGTGCTTATCATTCGCGTCCTCTTCCAAGGACACGGCAACAGAAAACCGATCGCCAAATGGCGTCGATGCTTGACAACAATAGGGTTTTTGGAGATGATCGCGACATTCTTGTGGGTGATCAACCCCGTATCCAAGCATTGAGCTTTGACGGATCGACCTTGAAAGCGGCAACTTTCGAGGTCGTTTTCGTTTTGCCGTGCGCTATCCTTTCACCTGATTGATCGAATCGCCAAGGGAGCGACTGGTCTCATAAATCGTTGATATTGGAGCCTTTCAATTTAAGCGGCTTAGGTAGCTCGCTTAAATGAGCAATATAACAAACGATGCGGTGAATACAAGCGCGTGACATGGGCCCCGCAGTCGATGAGTCAGCATACTGAGCTTGAACAATTGGATCAGGGAGGCGTGATGTCGTCGATCGCTTGTCCCGTCACCTCGACGTGAGCGGCGTGCAAGGCTTTAAGTGCGTCCTGACGGATACTGAAGATCTTCGCGGCCTTGCCTTTTCGAACCGAGGAGGCACTCCTAACGTCAATGACGCCCCTCTCCTTCATCGTCTTTGCAAGTCCAGTGATCTGCGAGACGTGGTTATCCGAGCAATTGGCAATCGAGCTGGCGGTAGGCTTCCGGCCGGCGGCAACCTCTGCCGCCACCGCTGCCAGGAAACCAACCTGTCGCAGACGCGTAGATCCTGTATCATCAGGGAAACGCGAAGCCAGCACGACATAAAATAGCTTGTGAAGATTGTCGGCTGAGCCGACCTCGACGCTGCTCACGGTTTCAGCAGACTCAGCCCGCGGTTGGTCGGAAACGACGGGTTTGTCCTGCGCCCGTCCCTCAGATGCCGCAATCTGCGCGACAACCAGCTTCCCCAGGACGACAGGCATTCGCTCCTCAACCTCCGCCGCGAAACTCATAACCCATTCGTGGGCGTCCCGTGGAAGGAATACTCGAGATTCGGTCAGGTGATCACCGAGCGATTTAGCCCACCAGGCCCGACGATAGGCGTTGTATTTTTCGCGTGATGTCATGCTGATCTTGAAGCCAGGAGCCAAGCCAATTGGAAAGGAGGGAGCGGATATTCGCTCCTCGAGTCATATAGGTTGGACATCCGGCCCGCAAGACAACAGCTGCCACGGGAAATCCTGGGGTCCGAACCATGCCAACTGACCTGCTCAAGCCCATCTACCTAATCACCATGATCTTTATCCAATGGACTGTAGAAGCTCGGGTCTCTATCGAATACGTCATGGTTCTGTACGGAGCGGCGTGGCCCTATCTCTGTGGCTTTTCTACGGAAACCAACTCGAAAAGCTATTGCGAGCAGAGCGATCCCACATCCAACTCCCAGAAGTACAGCAGCGAATGTTTCCACGACGTTGCCCTTTGTCAGTTGGACGATGACAGGTGCTTGCACGTCAGCAAGCGATTTGTCGGGCATGACCGCGCTGCCGAAAGCTTCTGTCATCCTAAGTCGACGACTGCTTTAACACGGCGTCGTCACGTTCTCCATTGAGGTGTCTTTGAAGCGACGACTGAAAACGCGAAAGGTCCCCGTAAGTTACAGAAAACTCGGCGCTGATTGTATTCCGCCCTTGCTCAATCTGCATGGTTTCCCGTGCGGGTGTAGCCAAGAGGACCTTCACACTCAGCAATCCTCTCAGGCCAATCGGAACGATTTGGAGGCTGAGATGCGCCTGATCAATCGAGTCACCTTCGAAGAAGCCGCCCTCTAATAACGCTGGGGCGTCGCCTTGGCCTATTGGATATGCCCCAAGGGACATCTCGAATTTACGAAGTTCGGCAAGGCTAAACCATGCAGCGCTTTTTCCGGAGAAGTCTCCGCTTTGGACGAAAGCGGTCAATTCACCATGATGATCGTCGTCTGGTTTGTATTGGAATGTGATCTTCTGCACGGCACCCCCAAAAACGGTCTATCACCTGAACGATAGACTTTTTAACACGACTGGCGGGCCGAGTGTCTATGGCCGCTTCGGCCCGAAATCGGACATAAGACTTTGACAACATCGCGCCAGAAGTGGTCATTGAGGTCAATATAATCGGAACGTCTCATTAAAACTATTCATGGAAGCGATGAAGCCAGAAGGCTGGATTTGGCCGCTTGGCAGCGATATCATTGATCGGCTCAGATTATTCAAGCTTGTCCATCCTGCCGAGACCTCCCCGTTGCGCGGCAATCGGCCCTTCGAAAAGGTTCTCCATGTCGCTACTTGATTCGGACGCAATGCACCCAATCACTCTGCCTGACCTCAGGAATCCCCTCATTCAAATGATCCCGAAAGTACGTTTGAGGATTTGATGGTCGCGGAAGAGCGTCTCGAACTGTAGGATGAGAGGGCGTAATCTTTCCTCGGGCATGTTGGGGATCAGTTGATAGTACATCACGCCCTGCCGGAAGAGTGAATGCACGCGTCGCGATGTCGTGCTCGTGCGCAGATGGCGGTCGTAGCCGATGGCCTCTCCGGCAGCGCCCAGCAGGGTTAGGAGCACAATGGCAAGAGCGGCGATCAACCACAGCCTGTCGCGCCGAGCGGGCGTGGAGACGCGGGTTGCCGACATGCCCATCCCGAACCGCCAATCCTTGGCATCGCGAAACGCGCATTCGATGCCCCAGCGCCGGGAGTAAAGATCAATGAGGATCTTTGCCGTCACCTTGGTCAGGCTGGTTGCGAGGCACCATGGCTCTTTCATGTCCTTGGCGTGGACGCACACGACCGCACCGACGGGGCATCCCTGCGCCGTGACTGTCGCCTCGCGCAGCAGCCTGGCACGTCCCGAGGGGCCGATCCACTCCTTCGCCGGACGGCTCTCACCGCCGGTCGTCACCTGGATGTTGCCGCGAAAGCGGATGACATAGTCGAAGTGCAGCTCGTCCTTTAGGACGCCGTAGAGCTTGGCGTCGCCAAAGCCGCGATCGGCGACGAGCAGCACCTTCACTTCTGTTGGCAACAGCTCGGCAAGCCGGGTCACGATCCAGTATTCATACTGATTGCGCCGCGCTTTCAGCTCCGCCTTGCGTACCGTCAACCACAGGAGTGGCGTCGCCCGGCCATGTTCGGTAAGCAGCGACAGCATCAGGGTCGAGTGCCCGTCGGCATCGAAGTCGGTCCAGTCCATGGCGACGACGATATCGGTGCGGCTACCAAGACAATAGTCGGCCCAGTCGGCCATCAGCGCGTCGACTTCGATCCCGTCGTTCGACAGCATCCGGTCGACCTGCTTGATCGCATGACGCGAGAGCCCTCCTTCGGCCAGCGCAAGACCGTGGCCAATCGCGCTCACCGCCAGCGACGACGCCTGCAGCGTGCCAACCGTCGCCTTCGCCAGCGACGTTACCCGCTTCGCGTGCAGGCCCTCGCCAAAAAGTTCGTCAACAAAGGAATGCACCGCTTCAGAAGAAAACTCCGCCTTGCCGTTCATCTGACTCTGCTCTCCGTTCGAACGGAAATGCAGAATCATCTTTCCCGCCCTACGTCATCTCAAAATGAGGGGATGCCTGAGCTGCCTGACGGCAGAGTCTACTCAGACACGGTTTACCTGAGGAACGTCATTGACCACCCGCGTATTGAGGTCGGCAACTTCAGCTATTTCACGCATTCTGGAAAACCGGAAGAAACGGCACAGACACTTGCACCCTATCTCGGTCACGCATGTCGCGAGCGGCTGGTGATTGGCAAATTTGTGCAGATTGCTCGGGGCAGCTATTTCATAACCAGTTCGGCCAATCATCCAATGACTGGTTTCACGACATATCCATTTCGGGTCTTCAAGCCCGAGACATTTGGCTACAAGGACCTGCCTGTCAGAGATACGGTCGTCGGCCATGACGTATGGATTGGCCACGACGCAGCAATCATGCCCGGCGTGAGCATTGGTGCGGGCGCAATCGTGGCCGCAAGCTCGGTCGTTACTCGCGACGTGCCGCCGTACGCAATGGTTGGTGGCAATCCGGCCGCCGTCATTAAAATGCGTTATCCGGCGGACGTTATAAGCGACCTCCTCGAAATTGCCTGGTGGGATTGGCCGATCGAGAAGATTGAAGTCAATTTGACATCCTTGAGCAATGGTGACCTAGCCGCTCTCAAGATCGCTTAGCCTCGGGCCGCGTCCGCTTCAAGCTGACACCGCGCTTGGCAGAATCTCCAAGAGCGGCCATTCAGAATAGCCGAAGCTCTTCGTAAACCACGACTGGCGGGAATCGCACAAAATCCGCCAAATCGAACTCGACTGTGAACGCGAGCCTCCGGGTCTTTGCCCACTCAATAGCGGCCGGTTTGGCAGACTGCGGTACTTTGATTGCGAGGGAGCAGTGGGGAACCCATTGGCCGACGCGATAGTGTTCGTGACAAGTAAGCGGGTCTAAATGGTCGTGCAACCTCTCGTGAAGGCGCGATAACACTTGATCCGGGCGCGGTTTTGCCCATAGAACCATAGGGTCGTTATCGAAATATTTCACGGCGTCAAAGGTAATTGACAACTTTTCTTGCGTTGAAAACACCGCCGTCATGATCGTGCTTATGTCGACAGGCCATTGAGTTAGAACTGCAAGCGTCAGATGGGGCGGGTACCCTAATTCCTGCATGGAGGCGGAAGGCTCGAAGGTCCTCGCTTCGTTCCAAAGCTTCTTGATTTCAACCGCCGTGGCGTTGCAGCTTTTAACACTGATTCCGTAGGCCATTCGTTACGTCCGTTGTAGGTTGTTGTTCGACCTTATCGCAACTGAGGGCGCTGGGTCGAGTGCCGCTTCAGGCCGACAGCCGCCCAACATGTTGGCAGCTCTGCGCCATAAGCGTACATGGCCGCCGCAAAAGCTCGAAAATTTCCGCTTGAACCATACCCAACGTCATACCTTAGATCAGGTAGGACTATTTGGGAGCCACCATGCGGAATGACATCGAGGAAGATACATTTGACTGCGGCGCAATGCGCGAAACGTGTTGGCTTAACGGTTCGCGCCTTACGGCTATATGAGCAAACTGGCCTCATTCATCCCCGTAGGACAGACGCGAACTGGCGGCTCTACGGAGCCCGCGAAATCGCTCGGCTGAACGAAATCCTTACGTTGAAGCGGCTTGGCCTGAGTCTGCAGCACATCGCGCGGCTGTTGGCTGGGCAAGCGACCGATCTCGACCGTATGCTGCACATGCAGAACGTTGCCCTACGTGAACGGCTCGCGCGAACTCAGCATAGTCTCGCCATCGTCGATGCCCTCAGAGCAAAGACCGCCGCTGGCGTCTCCATATCTGTCGAAGGACTCCTGCAACTGGCAAAGGATACAATGATGACCGACACCTCACTCGATGACGTCGCGGGGCGTCGCTACGACCAGGCAAGGCCACGAAAAGAGAAGAAGATCGAGCCCGCCTTCTACGCTGATTATGAAGGGTATGCCAGCCCGAGCTTGAAATCTTCCCCGAGGTGGTTCCACTTCCCGCCATTCGTAAGCGCCAGCGATACCGATGGGAGGATTGTCCTGGAGAGCCAAACGCATCGACGGCGAAAGACGAGGGTCGTCTTTATTGATGGTGATCCAATAGGTTCCGCCTCGTCTCAGGATGGGGTTGAGACCGTAGGCTCCGTTGCGATCCCAGATGTATCCGATACCTACGCCAAGAAGAACGATGGCAGACGCGGCAATGGCGAGTGGCAGTTTGTACTTCAACGGGAATTCCTCATCGGAGACTGGATAGGGCGTCTGCAGTACACTGGTGGCCGATTTATGTTTGAAAAGCGGCAGTTGGAATAGTGCGTCATTTGCTCCGTCTCCGCGAATCGGATTCATCATAGAACGTGAAACTTTCAGCATCTGGAAAAGAACGGAGACCCCATTTTTAGGATCGAATATTTCAAGCGTATCGGGGTTCGCTACCGGCTCCCGCTATCTCTGGCGACATTGCTGGGATGGCTCGTGATAACGGGCGTCGCTGCCCATTTAAGCGCGGGCAGCGAACGTTCTGTGGTCAAATTTTTCGGCCAAGGCATCGCGTGGCCAATGGTCTTCGCAGTGGTTTTTATGGCGATAGTAATCTCCACGTTCCGGTGGTGGGACCTGGGTTTTTCTGCGTTCTCGATGAGAACGTCGCTCAAGCTGAGTTGGCTGCCCATGGTCTACCTGGCCGCACTTGGGGTCCTAGTCGCAATAGTCGGTTTGCCGCCGCTGCGTAGCGCGATTTTCATTGGCATCAACACGGTTATTGTCGGTATGTCTGAGGAAGTGATGTTCCGAGGAATATTGTTTACCGGGCTGCGTTCGAAGCTCCGGCTATGGCCATCTCTCTGGGTGTGTTGTGGACTTTTCGGGTTCATTCACGTCCTGAATGCATTACCGACTG
This sequence comes from Rhizobium rhododendri, assembly GCF_007000325.2. GTDB lineage: Bacteria > Pseudomonadota > Alphaproteobacteria > Rhizobiales > Rhizobiaceae > Rhizobium > Rhizobium rhododendri. Next base: position 328,896 of record NZ_CP117269.1, read on the forward strand.
GGCAATGGACAGTCGCAACCCTTCAGGCGGTGGCGGCGTTTCAGACTGGCTTTATGTTGATGGCGCTTCGTTTGAGAACTGGTTCGCTTTATCCGGTCATACTTCTGCATGCCGTGTGGGATTGTTCGCTGCTGCTGGTTGCGAGCCATACCGGTGGCGGGAGCCCAAATCAGCCACTGCCAGCATACGCTTTTGTAGCTCCGCTTTTCCTGCTACCCAATTTTTTATATGCATTGTATTTGTTGCGGCCAAAGGTACTGGCCAAAAATTAAGCGGTCAGTTGCACTCTCCACTCCGATATAGATGATGCCCTGAGGAATGCTGTCACGCCGGATAGCGCCAACATCGGACGCACGGCCGCTATGGGCCCACTGCCGTTCAGAAAATAGGAAGCCGGTTTTCTTCCTCAAATTCCGTCATCGAATGGTCCAATGCGCCTTTGAAACTGGTCAGCGCGACCGCAAGCGCGTTTGGATCGTTCACCTGCTTGCTGTTCGTCGCGGCCTCCGCAATATCCGCAACCTGGGCGACGACCTCTTTGGCCGATGAAAACCCCAACCGCAGACGGTTGGCCTCGTCCTCTCGCTCGTCGTCCTCGATATCACTCGCCTCGGATGAATTGTCGCCGGGCGTAAAAGACAAGCCCTCATGCTCCGCCGTTTCGGAAAGTCGGGCCGCGATGACAGCCCAGCGCGCCTCAGAGATCGCATTGCGCAGTGGCCAGACCGACGCCAGTGCCTGCTCCCTCATGCGTCTGTCCCGACGGCCCAAGCGCCCCTTCCCACCCTTGAGTTTTCCAATCGTTTGAGGTGCTGTTCTCAGCCGAAACAAAAGATCGGCCGTCGGCTGGTCGTCCAAGGCCGATACCGCTGATCGAAAGACATGCATGAGCAGCGCGGGTTCGACGAATACGGCGCTCGCGTGCTCCAGCACGACCATCTCGTGGTCAACCCCCACGGGTTCCCGCTGTTCGGTGTTTGCTGCAGGCAATTCCGCTGCCTGCTCCGCCGGCTGAGGCGTAAACAGCGGCCACTCGGCGTGGATCCTGATCTCTGGGATCACAAGCTTGCTCTTCCATCCCGCGACGTCCCGCCGTCGCGCGACAAACCGCGCATCGCTGTAAAAGTTGAGCTTGTTCAGGATGGCGCCGTAGCCGCTGCGCACCTGCAAGATCGTACTGTCATCATCCAGCCGCTGGACGGAACCGGGATCCATCAGTGGCACCAATTCAAACCGGCCGGTCGACGCCTGCTTACCGAACAGAAGCCCTGTCTGTCTTCCCCAGCCTTCACGTTCCACATATTTGCGGCCAAGATTGTCGGAGACGATCTTGGCGGTTGCGTCATCACCAACAGCGATACTGAGCTTGACGTCCATGTTGCCGAGCAGCGCATTTCGGGTTTGCGGTCCATAACGTTCATCGATTTGTGGAATGTTCTGGGCGACAAGGGCGATCGTCAGTCCGTAGCCCGCAACCAGGGGAGCACGTTTGACGATCTCCGGCAGGCGCTCAAACTGGTAGAACTCGTCAAGCATCATCAGGATCTTATGCGGTTCATCGGGCGCCGGGAGGGATCGCAGCATCACATCGTGGATTTGCTGGATCAAAAGCCGGATGATCGGCTCGACCGTGGCGAAGTCCGACACAGGGGCTGCAATGAACAGCGAGAACGGCTTGCGACGCAGGTCGCGGATGTCGAAATCGCTTGCCGAACAAGCCTCAGCTATCAAAAGGTTGTTGAACGCCGCCAGTGCCGTCGTCACGTGACTCTCGAACGAGGGCCGTTGTTCCTCGTCACGTGAAAGATGCTGGCGAAAGCTGCCGAGAATAAATTGATCGAGCTTCGGTTCATTGTCGATGATGTCTTTCAGCACGTCCGAGAACGGCCGGCCGGTCGAGAAGAGCCGCAGCACGGAACGTAAGTTTCGCCTGCCCTCCATTGTGCGGGACTCCAGCACGTAGCCGAGAGCGCCTGCGAGCAGTCCACGCGCGGTCTGTTTCCAATAGGCCTCCTCCCTGTCGCCGATCGGCAAGAGGCTGGCCGCCAGATTGACCAGATCCGTCGAGCGCTCAGGCCATCCACGGACGAAGTCCAGCGGGTTCCAGCGATGAGAGCGGGCCGATCCCGGCGCAAACACAAAGCACTGTTGTCCCATCTTCAGACGCGCCGGTCCGGTCAGCGTGTAATTCTCGAGCTTGACGTCGAGCACGACGACCGATCCCTCGTATTCGAGAAGGTTCGGCATGACGAAGCCGCGACCCTTGCCAGAGCGAGAGGGCCCGTTGACGAAGAAGTGGCTTTCGCCGCTATAGCGGACGTCCACCGCCGAGTTACCCTTGCCGAAGGTGCCGAGCAGGACGGACCTGCCAGGCGTGCCGCCCAGTAGCCCCGCGCGCTCAAGATCTTTCAGTGTTGCAAAGCGCGATCCGTCGGCGGGAGGCCGGACTTGCCAGGGTCGCTTGATTGCGAGCGTTATCCCGACAGCGACGACTGCACTCAAGGTCAGCGTCGACATCGTTGCTGATGACACCAGCTTGGTGACAACAGGATTGCCAAAATAGAACCAGGCTTGTCTTGCCGGCATCAGCACGTCACCACCGGCAAAACTCTTCCACATGGCCGAGCTTTTCAGGGAGAAATATGAGGCTGCGGCGTAGCTGGCGGACCAGGCGTAGAAGGCGGCCCCGACACCCACGATCGGTCCTGCGACAAGGACCACCACCTTCTCGAAGCGTCTCATCGATCGCTCCATTTGCTGAAATAAATCTCGCGAACGCCGCGCTTCATGGTGACGGGATCGCGAGCCACCTGGATGACGACCGGCACGATGAAGCGCACGAACTCCATCAGCTCTACCTTGGTCAGGCCAAGGCCTGCCTGCATGGTGGCCATTGCCAGGCGCTCATAGGCGCCACGTGGATTGTCGGCATGCAGCGTCGAGATGGAGCCTGGATGCCCGGTGTTGACCGCCTGCAGAAAGCTGAAGGCCTCGGCGCCGCGGATCTCGCCCATGAAAATGCGGTCGGGCCGCAGGCGAAGTGCTGCCTCGAGGCACTCCTGAATGGTCGTGCGGGCCCTGCCCTGTCCACCCTTTGAGGTGACCAGCGCCAGATAGTTCGGCTGCGAGGGTTTGAGCTCACGTGTATCCTCAATCGATATCAGCCGTTCCCACGCCGGCACGTCCTTCAGCAGCCCGTTGAAAAATGTGGTCTTGCCGCTCGACGTGCCTCCGGAAATCAACATCGTGACGCGATTTTCGACAGCAAAACGGAGCCACTCACGCCGTGCTTGCGGCGACGGGTCCACCATGCGCGCGACCAACTCGTGTTCGAGATCGCTCAAGCCCTCCCCATCAGGCACCCCGACCCCGCTCACCTGGATACCATCGAGACCGCCGAGCGCGAGATAGTCGTCAAGCGTCATGTCGCGGATAACCTGTTTGCGGATGGCAAAGGCGCCGCCCATGACGGCCACGGGAGAAAGCACTGCCTGGAACCGCTCGCCATGGGGCATGGCAGCTGACAGAAGCGGGGTTTCCTCGTTGACGCTTTGCTGCGTCGTTCCCGCAATCATCTGCGCCAGTGCGGTGATCGCCTTTGCATCGAGAGCTGGCACGTCGTGTCGGCTCATATGACAGCTGTCGAGACTCTCAATCCAGATCTCACCTGGGCGATTGCACATGATTTCGATCACGGCTGGATCCTCCAGCCAGCGGCGAATGGGTTGAGCAGTCTGCCTGACGTAAATGGGCAAGCTGTCCCACATGGACTTCGAGCGTTCGGCCTGCGGCGGTTGAGGCTCTATCACGTCACGGACCGGGCTTTGCGACCGAATGGCGTATCTGCGCGCGGCGAAGGTCATTGACGGCTTGCCGGACCGGATCGGGATAGAGCGAGGAGAAATCGAGATCCTTGCGCACGAACACCATGATCTCGGTTCCCTGGTCGACATAGATCGTGGGAGGGATGCTGATTGAATCCTTCAGCGCCATGTTGGCCATCTCCGCCATGGTCTGGGACAGGGTTTGTTGCGCCTGGCTCTGCGCGTTCGAGCCTGATGAGGAGGATGCAGAACTGCTTGACCCGTCGCTGTTCAAGCCTGCAACAAAGGAGGAGACGCCTCCGACCATGCTGAGCACGGCTGCCGCACCGAAGCGCTCGAGATAATGCTTGTCGACGGAGCCCGCGAGCCCCGAACGCCCAAGGTCGTCCGTTCCATAGGACCCGAGTGCAACGGACGTTCCGTCACTGCGCAGCGCCCGCGTCCAGACGATCAGCACCCGTGTCTGGCCGCGGGCCATACCGCTTCTATATTCGCCCGTCAGCATGGTTCCTTTCGGCAGCAGGATCCGCCGGCCATCGAAGGAATAGACATCGGTCGAGATTACGGCTCTGACCATGCCGGGAAGGTCGGACTGGATTGCCGTTTCGAGCACTCCGCGGATCAATGTTCCCTGCGGGATCAGGGCGTCGATGCGATCGTTGCGGGAGGCCGTCACGGTCTCGACATCCTCGGACCCGACGGCCTGCGCGAACCTGCGGTTCGGGTTCTCGTCGGCACTTGCGCTGTTCCCGGCGCTTTGCGCCGATGAGATGCCAGCAGCAGACGTGCCACGTTCACCCCTGGTAGATTGGTCGACGACCAGCATGTTCGAGCGGAGCCGCGCCTGGCGCAACTCCTCTTGTTTCTTTGCCCGCTCGGCCTCATCAGCGGCCCGCCGCGCCGCCGCCTCATCTATGGCCGGTGGTGTAACGACAGGGGCGGCAATGGGAGGTGGCTGGACGACTGCAGGTGCGGGTGGCGGTGGTGGCGCAAGGACCAGCCTGTTGTCAGTGGGGGCTGGTGGCGGATTATCCGTGTCGAAGTTCAGATGCGCGGCGTGGCTCGCCGTCTTGAACGCTTCGTTTGTATCCGTCTTCTTCGCTTTATCTGGCTTGATGAAGCTGACATAGCCGGCATAGGCAAGGATCACCAGGGCAACGGAGGCGAGAAGCACCGGGATCAACCTGCCTCTGCTGGCATCGGGGGACCGCGCAACAGTCTCGGTAATACGCGCCTCTTCTTCGAAATCAATGGCCATGGCTGATCTCCTGCGGCTGGCCGTCTGACCACTTGTTTTCTTGCGGTGGCGGCGTGCCGATCGGATGCTGCAGGTTGAACACGCAGGTCGCAACAGTGCCTGATCGCAGGGTCCATTGGCGCGCCACCTTGTCGATGACGATGTAGTCGCCCTCGCGCCGGTAGTTCACGAGAGACTCCCTGCCATCGGACTTGACGGCAAAGAACGCCGGAACTTCACCGCTGAACTGGAAAAACGTCTTCGTGCCATCGTCGAAAATCGACGTCGGCCTGGCATCGACAGCACCTTTGTATCCATAGTCATAGTTGATCCGGCCGGGGTTTGCCAAAGCCGCCCGAATGTTGGGCATGGCGGCATTCTGTCGGGCGGCGGCCAAGAGGTTGGCGTCCATGGTGTCGTCGGGATATGAAAAACGCAGCTTAATGACCGCCGCTTTGGTGTTGCCGGGTTTGGCGCCGTTCAGGAAGAAGGTGTAGACCCGCTTCGACGTCACGACGTTCATGTTGGTCTGTGCGTCGGGCTGAAGCGGCTTGATGAACAGGAAGCGCTTGGATTGATCCGGAACGGCCTGCCAGGCCAGGCTGTCGCCCATGGCGACCGTTGCGATCTGTTCGTCGTCATTGAAGACGATCATGGTCGACACGCCCATCATGCCGGCGAGATAGACGACGTTGTCCTTCTGGAAAGGCACGGTACGAATGCGTGAGTCCGCCCTGACCGATTGCGGCTGCACTTCCGCCAGAACGACAGGTGAGCGCGCGAGCATGGTGATCGCAGCGATACTGCCGATAAGAAGATGCCGTGTCCTCATTGGGCCTCCTCCCCCGCTGTCACTGTCTCCTGGTCGCGCCGATACTCGGTCACCTGGAACCCGAGGGGATTGTCGAAGCGCCAGTCGTTGCGCATCGGCTCGGACGTATATTTGAAGCGGACATTGGCGACCCAATGGTCCGTGACAGCAGGCCCTGACGTGCCGGAGCGTGTCGTCGAAAAGCGGACGGCGGCCGTGTTGTCGTTGAGGAAGATGACACTTTTGACGAACACGGTGATTTCGGTGTTGGGCCCAAAGAGTTTGACAGGGTTGTTGATGTTCGAGCTGGAATAGGTATTTGCGAGATCGGCGGATGCTTTTCCGGTCGAATAGAGCGAAGCCAAGTCGAAATTGTCCCGCAATTCCTTTGGATCGTAGGTTTCGCGAGCGCGGATGAAGCGTACGATGTTGGCCCGTGTCACCGCCTCATTCTGCGTGAGATCACCACGCTCCTGCAGCGGTCGGCTGACTTCCACGTAGCCCGTGGTCTTGTCGACCTCGAGGACGACGACATCGAAGGTTTTGAGCGGCAGCAGCATCCAGAGCAGGCCGATCGACGATGCCAAGGCGACGCCGAGCAGCACGGCGACCGTCCTCCAGACGCCGCGAGACATTGCGACCGACCGATAGACCGAGCGCTCCCATCGGTCTCCCTCACTATAATAGCGGGGATCAATCCCTCCAAGTGGCGCGTCCAGCGCCCCCACCCTGATGTCGTTCTTACCCATTCATGTCTCTCCAGGGATGCTTATTTGCGGGCATTGGCGGCGGCGGCTCGCACCTGGGCTGCGGCGGGATCACCATCTCCGATCGTCGCCGGCGCACCGGGCCGCTGGTTGAACAGATATCCGCCAGCCCGAGCGATGCCTTGTCCGGACATGGCAGCCGCTCTCCAAGCGAGCCTCACCGTCGTTACCGCCGCCGCCGCACCGAGGGCGTCAATTCTCGGTCCCCCGCCGGCAATCGCCAACGCGATCGAGATCGCATGGGTCAAGAGGAAGGCCGTTACGATCGACATCAGCATGAAAGGAGCCAGCGTCGTCATGTTGGCCGCACTGGCATCGGCAGTCAGCGCATCCACCCTGGCCTTCAGCAGCGTCAACATAAATCCGAGGATCACATAGACGATGATCGGCAGAAGCGCGTAACCCGCAAGACTGGCAATCCAGCCATCCACCACCCGCGACGTCAGATTGAACAGCGCGCAACACAGCACGATCGGGCCGATCGCCAGCAGGATGAACATGGTCATCTTACCGATCATCAGCAGCGTGACGGCGATGGCGCAAAGAATGCAGACGACCGCAAGCACGACGATGGCAAGGATGTACATGCCAACGGCTGTGATACCGCCGGCATCCACCATGGTCTTGACGACGGCGATCCCGCTATTCCAGATGTCGGTCAGACCCTGCGTCACCGACGAACCTGAACTGCCGTCCCCGCCGCAATCGCTGCCGCCGGTCGACTGGCAAACAATGGTCGCCATACCATCTGGCGCTTCCAGCAAGGGCTTGACGATCAGAGGCTGATAGGTAGCCCATGACACGATCAGGCTGTAGCAGATGAACGCCCGACCAAACCTCCAGACGAACGTCCCGGCGGTCATCTGGGCGCGCCCGAACAGCATCTCATAACCCCACCAGACGACATAGACAGTAAGCCCTGCTAGGAACAATGGCCCGAGATAGCCGGCAAGCGTCGTGTACATGGACTGCACGGCGCTGATGCCCATGGCGTCGATCTTGCCGAACAGGATATCGAAGGGGTTCATGCTCTCGCGCCGCTCAAAGCATGGTCACCCCGCTGCGATCATCGTTTCCGACAACGCCGCGCTGACGAACCATCGGTCCGCAATGATCGTCGTCGATGCCACCGGCATAGGCCTCAGAGAACAGGATGGAGCCTATCCCGGCCGAGCACGGCGCCTTGAGTTCCTTATGGCCAGCACATCCGGGCAACGCGGCAAAGGCCGCAACCACGAGCGCGAGGCAAACGGTTTGGCCCACCCGCGTCATCATCTCCCTTTCACTGCCCAACGAAGGAGACCTCATTCGGATGGTAGGTCATGAATGCAGATGTTGCCGCCTCCGCTGCCAGCTGGCGCATCTGTTCGGCGTTCAGAGCAGCGTTTCCGGCGTTGACAGCCCCGACGAGTTCGTTGACCGTTTGTGCGGTCTGGGTCTGTACTTGCGAGTTTTGATCGATGGAGCCCTTGATGTCGGGTGCCGATCCGATTTGTCCCTGGACAGCCTGAAACGCGGACGATCGCTGCTGTGCGCTGTTCTGCGTTCCCGCAATCGACGCCGTCAGCGCTGTCGCCGTGTTCACCAACCCCTGATAGGCCTTGTCGCCGCGCGTCAAATTTGTGCTTGCTGTTTCACCCGACAAGGACCTGACGAGATTGAGACCGTTCAGGATCGTTGCGGCCGTATTGCCGAAAGAACCAAGATTGCCCCAGGACATCTGACCGCTGAGCAATGAGGAAAAATCGGGTGCATTGCCGATCGAAAACCCGGAGCCGAGGGCAGCACCGGCGATTTCGCTGGTCGACCGGTTTCCGGTGACCGCTGCAAGTGTCCTGTTTACCGTTTGCAGGATATCGCTGTTCGACGACATGATCTGCGCGGTGTTCGACGCGGTCTTCGTTGCCTGGGATAGGGTCGCCTCATCAATGACGGGGACCTGCGCAAAAACACTGCCGCAGGGAACCGCCGCCATGAGCAGAGCCAAGGCGGGCTTGGACAGGATATTGGATGGCTTCATCATCTGAACTCTCCTACTCATTGCCGTTGATGAACGATACCGAGCCCGGATCGTAGGTCATGACTTTCGATGCAGCGCTTTCCGCTGCTGCCTGGTCGACCAGTCGCTGGTTTCGCAATCGAACCGTTGTCGTCGCCGACTGGATCGCCTGGTTCCAGATCTGGGCGCTCGACAGGCGCGCGGTGGTGTTCTGGTCGAAGGCGCCCTGCAGGGAGTTGGCATTGCCGATTGTCGCTGCCTGGTTTTGAAGTGTCGAGGTATTGGCGCTGATCGCGGCGGCCGTTGCGGCGAGCGCGCTCACCACCTGGCCGATATTCCTGGTTTTCAGGGCCTGGACGCTTGAACCGGTGGCCAGAAGGATCGACAGGTCGCTAGTGCCAATTGCAGTCCCGGAAAGCGGTGACCCGGAGATGGCCGCACCTGAGATCGGTGGGATGCCGGCAAGATCCCCCTTCGCCGTGACACTCGACGTGACACCTCGCGACGGTGCCACGGAAGACTGTTTGAAGGTCCGTGCGCGTTGCACGCAGACGGCCGTCTTCGTCTCTTCGGTCGTTCGCGCGGCGTCGTTGACCGGCACCTGTGCCATCGTCGGCGAGATCCCCGACATCGCCACCAGTACCACCAGGCACATAGAAGCGCTGAGATTTCGGTTCCGGACGCTCATCTCATATCACCTCTTGCGTCCGGAGGATTGTCAGGCTCCTGGCTCCAGCCACAGTAATAGGGCAGCCAGAGCTCCGGGGCGTCGCCGTAGCGACGACGCAGACGCTCGCATTCGGCGACCGTTTCAGCCCTGCCGGACAGCACCTTGATGAAGTCCGGGAGTGCGGAGAGATCAAGCCGCGCGATAAGGCTGTCGTGGTCGTGCTTGACCAGGAACTGACGGCTTGTCGACGCGGTCGACCTCACCCACTCAAATTCGGTTTCCGAAAGTCCAAAACCTTTGACATAGCTCTCCCGATCCGCCTTCGGGTTGGGGAAGAAGATGGTCGTCGGGCTTTGCTCGAGCAGCGTATGGGCGATCCGCGATGTGGTGATATCGCGTGCAGATTGCGTGCCAATTCCGACAATACCGTTCTTCTTGCGGATGGTCTTCAGCTGGTCGTTGATGAAGGCGCCTGCCCGGTCGTCGCTCAGGAGTTTCCAGCCTTCGTCAACGAAGAGCATCATCGGCCGCTCGCCATCCAGCATCTGGCCGATGCGAAAGAAGATATAGCCGAGCGCCACTGTGCGGACTTCCGGATCATCGAGGACGGCGGTCAGATCAAAGCCGAAGATGCCGCGCTCGCCATCCCAAAGATCCACCGTGTTGTTAAACAACCATCCCCGGGTATCGCACCAGGCCTCGAAACGCGACGCCAGATCGTCGCGCCCGGCGGCCTCGCCCCCTCGCAGCAGATGGACGACGTCCGAGAACAGGCGCTCCCGGACCGGCACGCTGAAGATCTGCTCGACCGCTCGGTAGAGGATTTTCTCCTGCTCGGCCGACAGCTTTTCGGCATCATCCTTTGGGCGAACGAGATAGCTGAGGAGGTCATAGACGAACGCCCTGTTATCAGGACTGTCTGGAAGTTGCAGCGGATTGAAACCGGTTGGAACGCCGGGTTGCAGCACCTCGTACTGACCACCGCAGGCACGAATGAAGACCTCCCCACCACGATCCTTGTCGAAAAAGGCGCATCGAGGTTGGGGTCTTGCCCGCATTGCCTGCGACAGCAAAAACAGGAGCGCCACGGTCTTTCCCGAACCCGTCGGGCCGGTGACGATGAAATTGCCGACCTCACCCTTGTGGAAGTTGAAGAAATAGGGGGTCATCGACGTCGTCTGCAGCAAGGAAACAGCCGGTCCCCAGTGATTTCCACGGGGTTTTCCAAGAGCAAAATTATGAAACGACGCCAGTCCACAAAAATTGCGCGACGAAATCAGCGCGCGACGTGCGATATAGGAGAAGTTGCCCGGTAGCTGGGCGTAAAAGACCGGCTCGCTGTTCAGATCCTCGCGCACGACCACCATACCGGCATTCTGCAATTCCTTGGTGATGGCCTGGGCGCCGGCCTCGGTCTCCTTGATCGAAGCCCCTAACGCCATCACCGACAGATGGTGATAGCCCATGACGGCGCGGCCGTTGACCAACTCATCCCTGGCAATCGAGATAGCACTTCCAAGGCTCGTGCCACGCTCATCCGAAACACTGATCTGACGCTCTATCCGATCCATCTCCGACAGGACTGGCGCACGATCTTGCAAGGCGAAACTTTGCGACAGGATGAACTCGCCTGGGACCTTCAGCAGCCCGTCGATCATGCCAGCCGCGGTGTAGGGTGGGTATTCGCGGATCGACAACATTGCGCCGAACCGGGTTTCGATGTCGCTGGCGCCGCGCATTTCGAAGACACGGCGGCCGAAGGTGATACGGCGGGTCGGCAGATATTGGTCGAGAGGCATGCGCGGCAAGGCCATGGCGACTGGCTCGCCGCCGTTAAGCAGCATCGCCAGGAACTCGAGCGGCTCGGACGCCACGTGCCGCTCCCGCGCCACCACCTTCAGGACCCGGACGCCGTAATGTTCCATTCCCTTGACGATGTTGGCGACATGCTCGCGCAGCTCCTGGCGGGCCTCCAGATCCATCGCCCGCTCGGATACACCGGACGCCTTGCGCAAGCGCGATAAGATCTCGTCCGCCAGTCCGACCTTGCCCTGGAAGCCCCGCCGGATGATCGTCAGGTAGAGCTCGTTCAAATACATGCTGTTGTCTTTTAGGCTCAGCATGTAACGATCATTGAGAGCCCTGCAGAATGGGATATCGAACGTACCACCGAGTTGAGGGGGAATACGACGCCGCACGATGTGGGCGTAGGCTGCAAAACGGCTGTCTGCGAGGGCCCGAACCAGCGTGTTGCGCGCGGTCGCCTCGACATCGATGATTTGCTGATCGGCGGTCTGGTGACAGAAGCCATCGATCTTGATGATCGTCAGCAGCATTCCGTCCTTGGTTCGCAGTGTTTCCTCGTCGACATGCCTGAGGTAGGGGACATGCGCCGAGATCGGCTTTTCCCGGGCGCTTTCAGCTCCGAACCGAAGATCCTTGCGGATGGACTTTTGCATCGCCGCCCCCATCAGGTTGGCTCCCAAGAATTACGGTTCATAGGAATTACCGCCCCAGAAGTGACGGTTCTTCGTCCAGGGGCATTTGGCGATCCGCACGAGAGCGACGTTCGCCAGGTGCGGATCGCGAACCGTGATCACGTAAGCCGCGGCATGCAGGGGCAGGAAGAGAAGGAACATCGCAAGGTTCTTCGTATTGAGGAACGTCATGACGACAATCATCAGTTCGCCGACGAAGACGCCGATCGGCACGCCCCAGAACATTCTTGGCCGCGTGAGACCGAGAACCAGCGGCGCCACTTCCGCCCTTACCTCTGCCTCGCTCATCAGCCACCCAATCCGGAAGACATGGACTGCACGAGCTGCGAGCCGCCAAAGATGAAGGCGATGCCAACGATGATGGAAAAGCACCAACTCCAGGGGATACGGCTCGTCAACGCCATGTAGCCGACGGCAGCACAGGCGATGGTCGCCGCTGTCGTCGCGAACGTTCCGGTCATGAAATTGAGGAGTGTCGTGAACACCGAATTGATCGGCTGGAAGATATCGCCGGCGGCATAGGCTAGTTCGACATTGCCCATCATCACAGCGCCGGCGACCCCTGCCAACACCAAGATGTTTCCGTTGATCCGTCCGGTCGACATCACCGATCGGGCGAGATTGTATAGCCTTGTCTTCATCTGGGGCTCCTTTCTTTCCTGACTACTGCACGTACAGAACCGAGCCGCCGATCCAGTCGTGATCGCCGGCTTGCAGTCTGGTTTGATGGATGGGGGTTGGCTGCTCGGAGGCTGGCGTTTGCGCCAGCAGGTCCACGCCGGCAGCAGCAACGGCTCGACTGCCCGCAGCGGCGGCCTTGGCGGCCCGCTTGCCGCCCTTCAGGTAATTGTCAAAGCCGTAATAGGCGTTGGTAACCAGTGCCGTGTAGGAGACGGTCTCGGCAATATCCGGCACGCCCCCTGCGGCAACGACACGACCCTCTCCGGCATTATAGGCCGCAACCACGAGCATAATGTTGCCTCCAAAGGCCGCCGTCAGATCCTTGAGGTAGCTGACGCCGCCCCGAATATTCTCGGCCGCGTCGCAAATATCCGTCACCTGATAGCGCGCGGCGGTCCTTGGCATGAGCTGCATGGGACCGCGCGCTCCCGCGGTCGAATTGACGTGGGCGCCGAAGCCGGACTCCTGATCGGCAATTGCCAGTGCCAACCTGGCGTCGACCCCCTGGCGCGACGTTTCCCTGGTGATGAGCTGGCGAATGGTCTTTGCATCCACCGCACCGTCAGCGCAGTCGGAAGAGACATTGACTGTGAACGCGCCCGAACTGGGCGATGCATCGTTGGCCAAAGCCAGACAGGGAAAGACGAGGTTCACGACAACGATCGCAGTGCGCATGGGGGCTATGGACATTTGCGTTTCCCGAGTTATAAGTGCATATATATAAAAACATGATAACAACGCAAGTGCCTTTGTAAAATGCCAGGAGCGCAGATGTCATCGATCGCCAGATGCGGCATTTTTGCCTCATCCGTTCTTGCCGTCTGGCTTTCCCAGAACGTCGCGGCTGACGCCGCGGATGCGGATTGGGGCTGTCAGATCGTCCTTTGCGTGGCAGCGCAGACGCCGAGCTGGCATGGTATCTCCTACTGTGTACCGCCAATGGAAAAGCTGATTGCCGCAATGGCGTTGCCCGGCTTTTCCTGGCCGGCCTGCAAGGCAGCCGGTACCGGCGCGCCTGGCTTTGAGGCGTTCGAGGATTGCCCGAGTGGCTATGTCGAGGCAGACGACCAATCCGGCCATGGCGGTGACTTGGCAAGCTATTGCGCCAAGTACACGATCGAGCGTGGCGAGCGGACCGAGATCGATCGTCAGCCACGGCCGCGAAGGGCCAGACCCTGGTATTTCGACATCAGGCAAAAAGACGGCACGTCCACACGCGCATGGTTTGATTTGCAGAAGTGACAGACAGGGCGCGCCTGCTTCGCCGGAGTTGGTTTTGAAAGGAGTACGCCGATGGGCAAGGAGATCTGGTTTTTTCATCGCCTGGGGCCGATCGAGATCGTTGCTGCCACGATTGCAATCAGCGGCACGGCGACGATCGCCGGGATATGGGTCACAACGGCTGCGAAATCCGTCTACGCCCACCCGATGGACAACCTCGCATACACGTTTTTGGTCCTGGCTCTTTATCTGCTCTTCAATGCAGTGCTCGTCGGGCTCTGCTGTGCGGCGGCGCTCTGTATCCTCAAAGGTCTCTACGCCTCGGCCAGCACAAGTCTTCGGCTTATCCGCACGGCTCTGATCCAACTAATCCTCCTGGTGCGCGCTCTTACAGCGTTCGTCGACGCGATGTTCGACAAGTCCGTAGCGCTCTGCCGGCGTCTGACGCGCTAAACATCCTCTTGAGGCTCCCAGATGAAACGTACCCTTGCTGTCCTCGCTCCGCTCCTGATCCTCGCCCTTACCTCCACCGACCGCGCCACGGCACAGGGTGGTCACACGCTGGCGCTTAAACTCACCACCAGGGATGCCAAGCATGATCCTGATGGCATCTGGACCGACGACGATCTTGCCAGCATTCGCCAGCTCACTGGACAGGCCAAAATCTACACTGCGCGTATCACCACGCCCTCGGGTACCTGGCTGTTGTCCCAGACAAACGGCGATTGCAATTTGCAAGGCATGTGTACGGCCCTTCTGGTGTTGATCAGACCCGATACGCAAGCAGCGCAACTGCCGCGACCGGTGCGACCGGAGCGGATGGCAAATCCGCAAATGCCGCTCGGTGGCACCGCTGTCCTGTCGCCTGATGCCGCCACACTCACAACCGCGGAAATTGGCGAGGACGGGAAGGCGTTTATCGGCATATATCAGGTTGAGCCAATTCGATGATATCTGTTGCCCCCTCCCCGGCTGCCAACAACTGGCAGCCCAACAGACAGGATCTCCTGGCAAATCTTGGGCTGTCGCTCGGTTTTGCAGCATCACTGGCATTTGCCGGCGAAAGCGCTCTCAGTCTCTTGAACGCCGGAATGCCGGCTGGATGTGCCGAATACGCGTCCAACGTCAGTCATAGCGAAGGGAATTTCAACAGTGTTTCCCCCGTCGTCAACGGGACGCGCTGCTATGGTGCATTTCAGTTCTGCGACAGCGGGACGTTGCAAGCCTATTGGGACGGTTCGCGCGAGGATTTTCTGAACAACCCTTCAGCGCAGGTCGCCGCCTGGGAGCGTTATCAACGCGGCCAATGGAATGCCGCCCAGAAAAATGGCATGACCAGCCTGATCGGGCAACAGGTCTGCTATCAGGGCACTTGTGCCACGATCTCGCAGTCCTCGATCCTCAAGGCCTGTCAGTTCGGCTGCGGCACTGGGGGCAAGCTCTATAATCTTGCAAAATCCGGTCTCGACTGCAGCGCGGCCGGCACGCGCGACGGCGCCGGCACCAGTGTCTGTGCCTACCTCATCTCCGGAGCTGGCTACAATGTCGGCTGCATCACCAACTCCGATGACGGCGTAGACTGCGCGCCGATTTCGGCAAAGGAGGTGCAGGAATGACAGGGACAAGGCCGGGCGCCAAGATACTGCTGGTTGCCCTGAGCATCTCGATGGCGATACCGCGTTCCATGGTGACCGCTGAGGCGGCCCAGCCGTCATCCCATGTGTTTGCAGTTCCGCAGACCGGCGTCACCTTTCTGACCGGGGATAGTTGGCAACAGGCAGGCCAGACGATGCGCCTCTACGGCGTCCAGGCGTGCATCCGTGGAACCACCTATACCGACAAATCAGGCCAGAAGCAGGACTGTGGTGCAGTCTCTCTGGCGATGCTGGCAGCCATCTTCCAGGATACTAAACCCACCTGTGCTCCGCTCGCCGAGGTAGCAACCCCTACCTCCAGCCAGCACTCGACCATACTCGTCATCTGCTCGGCGCATGTCGGCAGCAACGCGCTCGACGTCGGCACCATGCTGATCACGCAGGGGTTTGCTTTTGCCGCGCTCACAACCAGCGGCAAGGCAGTCTATATGCCCTACGGCATTGAGGAAGGGATTGCGCAGCAGTCGCGTGCCGGGCTCTGGGCTTACCCCGACATCCCGTATCCCAATCATGTGCTGTTCTCGAATCCCGCCAGACGTGAGTGACGGGAGCACAGCCCTTGCCCACTATCCGCATCTATTCAATCCAAACAAAGAGGGAGATCCCAAATGCCTGCGAACGTATCAGAAATGACGAATTACGTTGAGTTTGCCAACGATGGAAAAATCCTGCGAGGCAACATCGCTTCGATCGCCTATGACATCGATATTGCCGGCGAACCCTACAAAAGCGAACATCCGAAAGCGCCGGTTTATCGCTTGTTCTCTACAAGCCCGCGTGGTCGACGGGTCGAGATTGGTGGTATCTGGAAGAAGCAGAACCAAAACGGCGGCGACTACTTCACCCTCACCGTCAACACCGGCTATGGCAAGCTCAATGCCAATCTCGGCCGATATCCCGGCCAGGATGACGAAAGCCTCATGGCGATCATTCCGTGGGACTGATCGGTTAAACAGGTTTGCCACGCAATGCCAGTCACCGTAGCCGCGATGCTGGAGGGCCCTGATTTTGAGGTCGGCGTGCGGAACCGACGCCGCGATGGCGGTTGTCAGCCATAAGGAGTAGGATGGCGGGCGGCACTGTAAACTTAAAGCCGTGACACCGTTCTATGGGCCTGAGGGTCTGACTTATGCGGCGTCAGGCACGCGATTTGGCGCCATGTTTGCATGGCTACTGATCGCAGTTCGCGGTGGTGCGCAAATGGAATATCATAGCGGGGAACGTTAAATAGATTGCTATTCGAGTCGTGGATGGAAACGAAACGGTGAAGCTGGCACGCTGACTTGGAGCGCTTCATGATCCTCTCCTGTAAGGATGATGGCCTTTCTAAATACGTTGTCGACCGCTGCCCGAAGACCTCGGGCAAACGGATCGTCAAGGCCTCGCTCTTTGTCCTTTCCGATCCTGATGTCGCCGACAAGAACACCCTCGATACCGATTACGCCTTGGCAATCAAATGCAGGCTCGCATCACTCGGCGTTGATGACCACGCTCACAATGAAGACGAAGAAAGTCAAAAAGGCATGGCAAGCGCGACGGCTGACATCTTGATGTAACGGAAGTCGGCTATCGATAGCGAACGAGATAGTTACCTTCCGTTCCCCGCTATCTCGAGTTCCTTACTGACCCGCCCTCGCGCGGGTCTTTTCTTTTTTAAGCAAGGGACCAGGCAACCGGTCGGATCACAAACGCCTCAAACCAGCGAAACCGTCTTCGCCTGGAAGTATACGACGCAGTTCGGCAAGCAGATTGATTAGTGGGTGCGTGGAGACAAGGTCGACAGCGGCTGTGATCGCCCTGCGTCCATGCGCGCTATCGATGCGCGCGCCGCGTTCGTCGCAATAGGCGGTCACAGCCGCTATAACGGCCTCAATTTCATGGTTTTCAAGACTGATAAGAGACTGGAGCATTTCGAATGCCCTCCGCAACAAAACGCTGGAATATGTTCGGTTCTGACAGTTGAAAAGTAGGTCCCGCTCGGCTCAGGGGAATGGCCCGTCCGTGAAGTTTTTGCGATGTTGACACGCGCCTGAGAGTGGAGACTGACGTGACGCGCTTCGCGCTTCAGCCAGCTTTCACGAGCGCGCCCTTTGGAGTTGACGCGCTCTGCCTGATGTGCGGTGCAGGTTTCACAAAGTCCCGGACAAGGATTTCCGTAAGATCCCATGGGGAGTGAAGAGCGGCCGTGACTCTGGCAAAGTGAGGCTGCGATATCGCACTCACCTGATAGGGGACGCTGTTATGGAAGCTGTCGCTTCCCAACCGCAAATGCCAGCCGTTATCCCCACTGATCGTGGCGCGATTTTCATCTCATTTGGAAATCAGCAGCGCGACCTGGCTGGTTACATCTTTGTCGCCGGGCAATGGAGAGAAGATGTCAAAGCACTCGGTAGATGGCGGTGATGGGCCCGCATTGGCATGTCATTAGAGCGGTTCATCGGTCCATCAACCGCGGTGCAAGACTGTAAAATTGGCTCTGTGTGTGTCCACTCACGGCCGACGATACATGTCAGGCACCTCTCCTGACCATAGGGAGACTGCGCCGAACATACCGTCAGAGATAGGGGGCGGATCTTGACACGCGCAAGCAGGCCTTCTGCGTCACGCAGATTCCTGCGGTTCGCGGGGTACTGGCGCACCATGGTCCGTTATCAAGGTCCCATTGAGATGATCGATCTCGTGCTGAAGACATGTGGCAAGGAGGCCTTCGGCTTCGAGAGTCTCCTTGCCGCCACCCAGCGTGTCGTATTCGACGGTAATCCTCGCTGGCCTGACGATGTCGACCATGGTGCCAGGAAGCGAAAGGCAGCCTTCCCTGAAAGTCGAACATTCCGTGGACGTATCGACAATCACTTGATTGATGAGAACCCGGGCATCCCGACGCGCCTCCTGGACGACCCCGACGTCGACAACTACAACGCGTTTCAGAATGCCGATCTGCACAGCCGCCAGCCCCACACCAAATGCGTTGTACATGGTTTCCAGCATGTCATCGATTAAAACGGCCGTCTCTGCGGCCTGGGGGTCAACCGCATCCGAAATCTGACGTAGTGCTGGGTCAGGTATTGTGATTATTGTTCTTGTAGTCATTTGAATCTCCAATCGTCATCAATCAAAGTGTGTGTTAAAATTAGAAGATGGAGAGGGTAAATTTCTTGTGGGTTTAAGATATGCTCCTTGTCCCGGTTTAGTTGTCACAAGACAGACTGACCCGGCATCCGTTCGTTTTAGGCGCTGTATGCACCAGATTTTAGGTCACAATGTTCAAACCAGCGCCGGAAGTATTAGACAAAGCGGCGGGGATTCGACTCTTTTACAAAATGATTTTTTGACCATGTAGTACGAGGATAACCTCACCACTTGAGATGGAAGGCACATTCATGATCGAATGATCTATTTCCGCTCGCTAGCCCTTCTTCAGCGCTGCCTTTACAGGGTTTGCCATCAAGAAATCCGAGATCTCCCTTTCGCTCATCGGGAAGCTGATCAGGAAGCAACTTGCTGTACTTGAACTTCGTGCTTTTTTGGCTCCCCGAGCCAGACATCAGTCGTCTTACGCCACTGGCGAATAAACCCCAATTTTGTCGCATATTTCACCCATGCTACTGTATTGCGCTGCAACATACCAAATCTGATCACGAATTCGTGAATTGGCAAATGAAGATTCTATGAAGCTTTATGTACCTGATTTCGTTGAATATTTCTGTTCAATGGGTGGAATTTTCTCACGGAAGACTACATGTTTCCCGAATTTTTAGCCCGCAATCAGCTACCTGGCCTTTGGCCAGTCCGACGACGTTTCCAAAATGTGGATAGCTCGGCAGCGAGCGGCACTTCAGAAATATCGCTGTCGAGAACGAGCGAGCCGCAGACAAGCTGCCCAACCGGCTAACGAATGCTCAACGCCAAGCCAAGTTGTGCATAGATAGACGGCCATCCGTCAGTTCGCGGAGGGTCCCTTTTGCGAATACCTGAAGGCATCTCCCCCGGGACCACTCGACTACCGCTGACGCGGCTTGTGCGAATGTCTTTGCGTTTCCTTCTGCATCTTAGCGATGGCGTCCTTCTCTGCCAGAAGTTCTTGCTGGGCTTGCCGTTGGCGCTCGATTTCAGGCGACTGGGTCACGTCGGCTGGAATGGGCGTCGACGGGTTTTGGTCGATAGCCTGTTTGGCCCGCGCAGCCGCATTTGCTTCCGCCTGCGTTCTATATGCGTGGTCGTCTCCGCCGCCGTCGATCGGCCGCTCGTTGGTGGCTGCGGTGCGTCCGGCTTGGCGCACCTCCCGCTCGGCCTCGACATCGGTGCGCTCGCGTATTGTCTGAAGGGCGATCGCGATTTCTATGTCCGTCTTTTGACCTGGCCCTTGGACTCTGGAGCCCTCGGCAAGGCCAAGTCGACTTTCTTCGCCAGCCTTCTCTTGTCGCCGACGTTCCTCCACTTTTTCCCGCGCGGCCGTCAATTTGTCCTGTAGCTCGGGATTGCCAATTTTGAAGCCATGTTCGGCCGCAAGCTCGACAGCGAGGGCCTTCTCGCGCTCGGATCCGTTGACCGTGATCTTGTCCCACCTCCTTGCCGCCTCGCGCATCGCCGCCAGCATCGATTCACGATCGCGATCGGCCGGCTTTATTTTCTCGCTCTCGACAATCGGCGCCTTGGGATCAGTGAGGGGCGGCTGTGGGGTCGCCCGTCCCACCGCTTGGGTTTGAGCTTGAGCCTTGACTTGCCCCTCGATACTGGCCTCATCGGTACTCACGCCAGCCGAATTGCCGCCCCGATCAGCGCGGTCCCTTGTCATTTGTGCTTGGGTAGCGGCCAGCTTGTCCTGCAGCTCGGGGTTGGCAATCTTAAATCCGTATTCTGCAGCAAGCTCGACGACTAGCGCCTTGTAGCTTTCAGTGCCATTGATGGTCAGCGCCCCCCATTTGCGGGACGCAACCTGCATCGCGGCCAAAACCACCTGCCGATCCTTCCAATCGGCAATCTCCACCCTGTCGCCGTGATCGGTGAAAGCGACACTGCCGGCCCTGCCGCGATCGTTGCGATGACTATAGCGGATTGTCTCGCCGTGCTCTTCGGCCACGAATTCGCGGAACTCATGTCTGACAGGTGCCACGAAGGTCTCGCCTTGGACCAAACCCCGTTTTTTCTCAATGCGCTCCTGCGTCGCCAGCATATCCTGCTGGGCCTCTCGAAGCTTACCGTGGAGCTTTTCGATCTGGGGCTGCTGTTCTGGTGGAAGATGCTGTTTGATCACCTCCATCTGGGCGTCCATCTCCGCAAATGAAGCAGTCATTACCTTCAGGTTTGCCATGTCGTCTGTCTCCTTTGGCGTTCCGCCTTTCTGATATGAAATGGATTGATACTCCTCGAACTCCGGCGCCATCGCACGCACCGCCATCTCACCGCGGTCACGGAAATGGAGGACGCTTGCCGTTACCACTTCCGCCGGCACCAACGGGCGCATCCTGTCGGCAAGGTCTCGCGCGACGACGAAGTGGTCGTTACCGCCACCCAGTGCGGGTTGACGGCGCGCCGGCGTGATCCGATGCATCTCCGTCGGCCGAACATCGACAAACCCGAGCGTTCCGCCATCCCGACGTGCCAATTCCGCGGCAGCCGAGAGATCGCGGGTGAAGAGTGGCACCGACGACCGCGTTCCAGGTCGCTCCGCCCGGTAGAGCCGCAACACGCCTGGATCTGGTGCAAATTGCGTAGGCGACCGCAAAGCCATGGCCGCCACGTCGCTCCAGCCGCTGGCTGCGGCTACAGCATGACGCTTTCCTTCTTCCCGTATCGGAATGTGGACAGCACCCATCCTTGCCGCCTCGACGCGCCGACGCACGTTTTGCGATGCGACGCCTCTTTCCACGCGCTGGATGTCCTTCAGCTTATACCCGGGAGGGTTTGCCCGCTCGAACCGGCTCATCGCGTCCATGGGAATGTTTCGCTCACGCGCCTCTTCGGCCAGAGTTTTGCGCCAGCGCCTGAAATCCTGGATCCGCGGGTGAAGACGCTGGCCGGCGTCCGAGAGCATCTTGATGGCGGCATGAACATGAAGATGCTGCCGATCCCCGTGAAGCACGAAGGCATAGCGATGCCCGGCGAATTCCCTGGCAAGCGTTGCACGCACGGCATCGACGAACCGATCCCTTGGCGTCCCCGGCTTGGCGCTAAAAATGACGTGGGCGACGTCACGGCGCTCTTGCGAACGGAGGTCGCGCTTCCAGTCCTTCGCCTCCTCCAGCGAACTTGCACCGGCACCGACCACCACATCCTCGCCAAACGATCCGTCCTTGTTCAGGCGAACCGCGCGCACGGCGTGGTGCATTCCCTTGCGAACCTGAGCGAGGTAGCGACTAACGCCTTCCACTCCGTGCGCAAAGCCATAGAGTTCTACTTGTCCGCCAGCGCCGAACGACACTTGCAGCAGCCTGTCGAGCTTGCTCAGGGATTTTCGGTTGTCGTAGATACGCTGCGCGCTTGCTTCACCGGGATGGGGACGGGCTGCAGCGCTGAGAACCACTTCAACAGATCGTCCCTTCCCTTTAGCATCGGGCTCGCTCCGCCATGCGATGCGGTGGCCAGGCAGCGCCTGTTTCAACGCCTCGCCCACAGCCTCATCTGAGTGCGATCGTACGAACAATCCCAGCCGCAGCACATCCTTTGACGGCTGACGCCCGTATTCTTCTGCCCATTCGTCGGCAAGCGCCTGGATCCAAGATGCGCCTGCAACCTGTTCACCGGTCTCGCGTTCGACGGTCAATTCGCCATCACGGCTCTGATAGGCAAGAAGTTTGCGGACACGGGCACTTCCGGCAGCAAAACTCACCAGCTTGACCACTGCCGGCTGTGACCCTGCCGCAACGCCCAGGCGCTCGGCCAGGCCGGTAGTCCAGATCGGCGCGGCTCTCGCAGCACCTTCGCCGATATTTGAGCCAGGAGCAGCCTTTGCCCTCGCAGGTGAGCTGGCATGTCCCGCCGCCAAGGTGCCCAACCCTCCGCCTCCCCCGCTAACGCGGCGCTTGCGTCCTTCATCCTCCAACTCCATCGGTACGGGCATGAACCCCGTACGCGGCCTGCTGCCCGTATAGGGCGTCCCATCGCCCCTGCGGCGCTTGCGCTTTGGTCCGGGCTTCTGGCGGATTTTGCGGATAGCAAGGCCATCGAAATCCTGATCCTGGAAAGTGGCGGACGCACGCCGCTTCCGCCGCCGCTCGATATCGTCCAGGACACCCAGGAAAGCATCGACATCAAACATGACTGCCCACCAGGCGCCGCGCACGCGCGCGGCTGCTTGCACGCAACGCGTCAATCTCCCGCTCGTGCTGTACGACAAGCCTGGCAAGCCGTTCCACACCGCCATGCAGATGTTCATATCCGGGCACGCGACCACTGTTCAGTGCCCGCGCAATCTGGTTGAGGTTAACCCCCACTTTCCGAAGCTGAACCACGGTCGCCTTGAGCCGCTGCGCCACCTCGCCCTCAAAGGTTGGCCCAAAGCCTCCGGCTTCGCGCGCCAATCGCCGCAGCACTTCGCTGGTGGGGAGTGCAGCCTCTTCCGCGAACTTCGTCAGCGCTGCAAATTCCGCTTCCGACAATCTCACGCGCACCGATCTGTTCCGGCTTGGCCGCCTATGTGCAATCGAGGTCTTGCTCATCCCTTCTCGCTCCGGTCGCCCTTGGCGACTGCCGGACGAGCCCGTCAGCCCATCGGGCACATGCCGGTTTTCGTACACCGAAAACTGCTATCCTGCCAACCATATAATTCCCTTTTATCGTTCATATACAAGCGCCTATGCAACTTGCCTCACTTTGCACACTTCTAGCAGTGGCTCCACTTGTGGCACCTTCTCCACCTGTTTCCCTCACGCCACTTCTCTCACTTCCGGTCCGCACGCCACTTGTGTCAGTCCCGTCAGTTCGAGGACGATCACCCCTTTCGCCACTCAAGGAAGTGGCGGATCTCGTCAAAGCTCTTGAACGACCGGAAGCGGGGTCACGGAGACAACTGCCCCTACTTAGACCCCTCGTCTGCTCCGCAAACTTGCAGCACTGCTGGTCGTGCTCCCACGCCTTCCACTGGCTTAGGCGCGGGGGCTGCGTTCAGTGGTGCAAGCGAGCAGGCTTGCAAAAGCGATCGCCTATCTGTATTTGCTATATAACTAGTAATTCACCGCGACATGAAGATCCTGAAAATGACCATTATCGCTTTGGCAAATTCCAAGGGCGGCGTCGGCAAATCGACCCTGTGCCTCCTGATTGCCTCCGAACTCGCGGAGAACGGTGCCAGTGTTCTCGTCATCGATGCCGATCCCCAGCAGTCCTGTCGTCAATGGGTAGACCGCTGCAACAGCGTCGGCACGCTTCCATCGTCATTGTGGGTCACCACAGCATCCTCGCCGCATGACCTGAAATTCGCCCTCACGACGGCGACCGCATCCATCGTCCTCATCGACGTCCAGGGTTCGATCAACGATCTCCTGATTGCCGCTATTGTCGCAAGCGACATCACGCTCGTGCCGGCCAAGGCCAACGTGATGGAAATGATCGAGACCGTAAAGCTTTTCGAATGGGCGAAAGCCAGCCTCAAACGCGCGCCTCTCAAGCTCCTTCTCAATCGCGTCGAAGGCATCGACACCAGGACGACAGCATTCCAGGACGCTGTCCAGATGATCCGTGACAACAAGCTTCCAGCCCTTCCCACCTTCGTTCGCGCCCGAAAAGTCTACGAGCAGTTTTCGAAAGAGGCCGGTTCGCTTGCGCGGATCGGCAATGACCCTGGCAAAGCCGATCAGGTCGCCAAGGCACGCGCCAACATCGTCAGCGTCATCGCCGACATTACGAAGGCCATAGGCGAAGCTGAATGAGCAAACGGAGGAGACCTTGAGCGAAATTCCGCCACTGCAGAAATCGCGTCGGAACCTGTCGGATCTGGATTCCCTGATCGCCGACTCCATCGGGAAAATGGCTTCCTATGGAGAAATGCATGGACCACCGAAGTCCAACGCGGCGGTGGGCGAGCCGCAATCTTTTGAGCCGCCACCGCAAACGATCCAAGCCCATCCTAACACGGTCGATGACAAGCCGGAGCGGTTTCAGATATGTCTCTCCGGCACGGTGATCATCGCTACAAAGCTGGAGGCGCTGAAACGGAAGACGACGGCCGGTGAGATCACTGAACGGGCGCTCAGGTCGTATCTGGGGATGCCTCCGAAGATCTGACGCCTACAATGGGCGCCCTATTGTCTCTGGCAATGAATATGCCTGGAGATCGGCATGTGACGCAATTGCAATCCGCGTCGTTGATCAGGTTTCCCACGAGCCTCCGGCAAACCCTACAGCGCTTTTGGGGGCGCGGGTTGCCTCCGGCTGCTGCATTCCTTCGAGCCCAAATGCCCAGCATTTGTCACGAACTCACTCCGGCCGCTGACGCGGCTGGAAAACCCTCATCGCCTGAATACCTCCGTTAAAAGAGACCTTGGCGCTCGTGAGCCGAATTCGACAAGAAAGCGCCGGCGTCCTCCACCAAGTATGAAAAAGGTGAGGTGTCATTTGCGCGTATCCAAAATCCGCCATCATATGGTTGCTTCGTTTCAACGCCGAGAGAAATTATGCAGGACTTCACGATGGGCGCTATCTCCGCTCAAGACATTGTCGACACTCTACGAGATGGCCTACTGGTCCTAACCAGCGATCTCACGGTCATTTCAGCCAATCGCGCATTCTATGCGATGTTTAAGGTGAGCGAACCGGACACGGTTGGTCGCAAGCTTTACGATCTGGGAAATGGACAATGGAATATCGATGCATTGAAGCGTTTGCTTGAGGACATTCTCCCCACGGAAAACTCCGTCGAAGGGTTCGAGGTCGATCACGTATTTACCGGCCTCGGACGCAAGGTGATGCTCTTGAATGCTCGAAAGGTGGTTTGTTCGGGAGATAGTTCTCATTTTCTACTGCTGGCAATTGATGACGTGACAGAGGCGCGGGTCAGTCAGATCGAGGCAGAGCGAAATTTGCGCATCGCCCAAAATATCGTTGACACGATCCGGGATCCATTGGTCATCCTCGAGTCCGATATGTCCGTGGTGACAGCAAGCCGCTCTTTCCTCGCTCTCTTCAACGCCACGGCAAGCCAGGTTGTCGGGAGAAAGCTCGAAGCCCTCGGTCAGGGACAGTGGGATACCTTTGCCCTGCGCAAATCATTGGAGCGTGTGGTTCCTCACGAAGAAGCAATAGACGGCTTCCTGCTCGAGGACGATTTTCCCGGAATTGGTCGCCGTATCTTCAAAGTGAACGCCCGCAAGGTATATCGTCCAGGCAATCATATGACACGGTTGCTGGTCGTGTTCGAAGACGCGACGGACGAGGTCCTGCTTGACCGTCACCGCGATATGTTGGCAGCCGAGCTGGCGCACCGGATCAAAAATAGTCTTCAGATCATTTCCGCGTTCGTTGCCTTTGAACTGAAGCGGGCAGGCGAACCCTGTGTTCTAGGTTACCAGGCAATGCAGGCACGAATTTCTGCGGTCGCTCAGCTCTACGATGTAATCGCCCAATCGAGCAGTCTTGGGCCGGTGCCGATGCCTTCCTACCTTGAGGGCATAAGTGCAAGTGTCCAATCCAGCCTGTTGGGACAATCATCCGACATTACCGTAACATCGGCAGCAGAGCCCCTCAGCATTCTACCTGACCACGCTGTCGCCATTGGGTTAATTGCAAATGAACTCGCGACAAATGCGATAAAGCATGCCTTCCCAAAAGGTAAGGGCGAAATTAATCTCGGTTTTCACAGGAGAGATGGTGAAGTCACGCTCACGGTCAGCGATAATGGATCAGGCCTTGCATTGAAGGTTGAAGGTTCCGGTCTCGGCTCCCGGTTCGTTGAAGCCTTTGTAAAACAGCTTGGCGGTACGTTGGCGACCGCCAGTAGCCCGAAAGGGACAACATTCACGGTTCGGTTGCCGACCTCAATATTGGCTGCTGCCTAGCCGCTCCTTTAGACGATCCTCGACAAACAATCGCAGCAGAGGAAGTGCTAGAACGCCTTCGCAAGAAATTCGAAAACCCTTTATCGGAACCGGGCAAATAGGAGAGGCGGTCCGGGCGCACTCGCCCAACAATCATCACGCCAGCAACTCAAACTGGTCGCAGACCCCGTTCGCGCTCAAATTCGTCGTCAGTGTCCAGCGACTTTTGTACATCTTCGCCCTTCGCTTTGCCGGGCGATGTTTCAACAGCGACCGATGAGACGATGCTGAGACTGTCGGCAAATTTCCGTCCCCTGCTCTCAGCTAAGGCGTAGTTCAGGGTCACGCCTGTTTCGAGCCGTGGTAATTTTGCTGCCTCGACGCTCTTAAGAGGAAGATAGACGTCGGCTCCACCCTCATGGGGAATGATGAAACCAAAGCCCTTTGCGACGTTGAACCATTTTACCTTTCCAGTCGGCAAATCCACACTCCTGTAAATTATGGAATTTCCACGATCATGTCTCAATGCAGCGGACTCAAAGGAACTGTTGGAGTCGCAATCTACAGCGATGGGAAGCCTTTCGCCTCCAGGCCCGGAGCTTGCAGCAAATGCACTGACAAAAAGCTTCTAACGGTGACATTCCCTTGACCAGTTTGTCACCCGCCTGCTCATCGGCAGCAAACGCGCAGTTTTCAGCTCCATTTGACCGCTTGCGTCTCAAGCAACAGCGAGCGTCAGATGGCCGACTGGATCGGCAGTCGGCTTCACGGTAATTTCGATGTCATAGCCAAGTCGGCTCAAACATTCCATAAGTTTGCGCTCCGACAGGTTTGCGAAATCGCCTCGAAGCAGCAAGGATACTTTCGGTTGCGGAAGTCCCATGCGATGGCCCGCCTGTTCTTGCGTCAAATCAAGTCGGCGCACCGCTTTCGCAATCTCGATGACAAGACCGGATTTTATTTTCAGCTTCTCAGCATCGGTAAGCCCCAGATTCGCAAATACATTGCCAGAACTGCTTTCGACCTCAATGCCATTAATGATGCGAGGTGCCATTGCTTATCTCCTTTGCAAGAATTTCCGCAACCTTGAGCCGGGCTCGGATGATATCCATATCCTCTTTCGGTGTAGCGATCCCGCTTTGCTCTTTTTCTGGAAGCAATGAAGGACGAAGACAGCCTCTTCAAACCTAACCGTGTAAACAGCGCGGTAGGTACCGCCTTCATCGTTCTAAACCACTTCCAGGACACCGGCTCCACCGAAGCCCTTCAGTACCCTGGCCGCATGGTGCTGGCCGTCGTGCTGGGGCAAAATGCAAGGCATAACCGAACTACTTGCGCACATCTGCTGGAAGTTTTAGCAGGTCTTTTCGGCTACTGCCTATCCATTCAAGCGGGCGTTCGTTTTGGTTCATATTCATTTTATATCTGAACTGGTATAAATTGCAACGGACCTATCTGGATATTTCATCATGCTTAAATCCGATCCTCCATCACGCGCGTTCTCTCTCGCTTCCGGATAATACGGTTCGGACAAACGTTCAGAGCCTCGGCCACAAGCCGATCCTGTGAAAACAGGCTGCCCTTGAATTCGCTTCTCAAGTTGAATTCTACTAAAACACTTCAGATGCGGGATTCGTGTCAAGGCTTGTGCCGAGTTCCTGAACATCGGTAAAACGCGATGGCGCGACCCTAATTGTCCCCACGGCTCATCACCGCGACGGGCGAATGGTCGCCTTCCAGAAGGCTGATCCTTACGCTTGCGTTTTTTCCGGCGGCGTCCCAGAATCGATCTGTCATAAGTGCGACGTCCAAAGAAAATTTCATGAGGCCATTTTTTTGATCTTCCCCGAGCAACTTGATCATCTCCCCGACAGAAAACGCCGCGAGCTGTCTCAGGTCGTGAAGATCATATTTGAGGAGTTCGAGGACGCCCAGAAGACCAAGCTTTCCGAAAAAGCTCGGGCTGGACGGATCCTGAAGTTGATCCTGTTTGGCTCCTACGCTCGTGGTGACTGGGTCGAAGACCACGACAGTGGTTATCGCTCCGACTACGACCTTCTGGCCATCGTCAACACCAACAGATTTGCTGAGGAAAACGAAGTCTGGCTTAAGATAGACGAACACCTCACACAGGAATTTACCGTCACACAGCGCCTCCAGACGCCGGCTAAAGTCATCGTTCATAGCTTGCCGGACGTGAATGATAAACTTGCCCGCGGCCTGCCCTTCTTTGTCGACATCGCCCGTGATGGCATCATGCTATACGAAGCCCCGGGGCATCCGCTAACCGAGCCCAAGTCACTGGCGCCAGAAGCTGAGCGGCAAGAGGCGCAGCGGCATTTCGATCAGTGGTTTCCGGATGCAGTAGAATTTATCGCAATAGCGGAGTTTTGTCTCAGCCGGAAAAATTTCAAGCTTGCCGCGTTCAATTTGCATCAGGCGACCGAACGCTTTTATCACTGCGCGCTTCTCGTACTGACGCTTTACAGCCCGAAATCGCACCGCCTTAACATGCTCAGAACCCATGCCGAGCGCGTCGATCAACGCTTAATTGAGGCGTGGGCACGTGACACAAAGTTTGCGACGCGATCATTCACAAGGCTTGATCGTGCCTATGTGGATGCCCGTTATTCGGCTCACTACGAAATCACCAAGGAAGAACTCGATTGGCTTGTCGACCACATCAAGCAACTCGGAGTTGCGTCCCACAGCCTTTGGCGGCTGTTTGCCTTCAGCGCCAGAGCCGCTGTCGTCGGTGTCGCCACCATCTATGTCGTCCTTAGGCTTGAAGCTCTTCATGCTCGCCCAGGCTTCGATCAAGGTGCCGTCTACCGAGAAGTGCTCGTCCGACAGCAGCGCCTTCACCCGCGGCTGGCCCAGCAATGCGGCCAGAAACTTGGCGGCGATGTCGCCCGCCAGAAGCCGCTCACGGTTCTTGGTAAACACCGTGACGTCCCAGATCGGCGCGTCCATCGACAAGCCGACGAACCATCGAAACAGCAGATTGTAATCCATCTGCTCCATGAGCTGACGCTCCGAGCGGATCGTGTAGAAGGCCTGCAACAACAGTGCACGCAGCAGCTTCTCCGGCGGGATCGAAGGGCGGCCGATCGCTGAATACATCGCCTCAAAATCTGGCGACAGAACTTCCAGCGCTTCATCTACAATGGCACGGATCGGCCGCAGCGGATGGTTTGTCGGAACGCGGGCTTCGCAGCTCACATAAGAAAACAGTCCCGCCGTCTGGTTATCACTGCCGCGCATGTCATGCTCCCGCCGACCAATCACTCAGCAATGGAATCACGGCAGTAGGCTCGCAGCAAGCGCCTTTTTCCGCAGCCTGTTAAACGCTCCGATCGCGGCAACCACCCCTCCCGTCAATAGCGCGATGCCCCCAGCTTCCGTCAAAGTTGGAAGCCGTCCATGCGCCGCTAGCCCGAACACCGTTCCGAAAACGGTTTCTGAAACGATCAGTTGCGCGCAAAGCGTCATAGGCAATCGTTTCGCTGCAAGCGTCCAGGCGAGAGCGCCGCCAACCGATGCAAAAATAGCCAGCGACACACCCCATAGATACAAAGGGGCCGCCGCATTCCAAGATAGGCCCAGACGCGGGATTTCGAACACGCCGATCATCTGTCCGACTGGAATGAACGCCAACATTTCCAATCCGCCGCCGGCCATGATCAACGCGGTCCAAACGGCGCCGTGCATGCCCGGACGCTCTGCCAATGCGGTCTGGTTTGCAAGCCCGAACCAGGTCCACAGGATGACGGCGGCAATGGCTAGCGGGATGCCGACCAGAAGTGACGACGAGGTCTGAAGTCCAGCAGGCTCGAAAACGCTGATATTGACAAGGGTAAGACCGATTGCAGTCAGGGCGAGCGGCAGAACCAATCCACGCCATTGCACAACCGGCTGACGCAAATTGCCGGCGATGGCCAAAACGACGGGAACCAGCCCCAGACATGCCGGCGCCACGACGGGACCAGCAAAGATGGCGGCGCCCACCACCGTGAGGAAATAGCCGACATAACCGATGAATCCGAGCCAGAAAGCAGTTAGCCAGTCGCGCATTGTCAACAGGCGAACAAGATCCCACTTAAAGGCGAGAAAACCGAACCCGATGGCACCTGAGATGACGAACCGGAAGACGGCGAAATCAAAGACAGAGTAGTCCCCGATTACATAGGGGACGACGAAATTCATCGACCACGCCAGGGCGGCCAGGAGAGCTGCCGCAATGCCGATCAGCATGGACTTGGTCACGTATTGCCCCTTCCGTCATGAGGCGCCGAGGCAGATGGCACCGCCGGCGACGATGGCGCAGGCAACTAACCGTTTGAACGTCAGCGCCTCGCCGAGAAACACGCGCCCGATCAGAACGGCGAACACCACGCTGGTTTCCCTGAGCGCCGTGATCGGACCGGCGGGGCCAAGAGCGAAGGCGGCGATCACCGCGCCGTAGGCGACAAGCGAGACCATCCCACCGCCGATCGCCGTCCAGGTCTCGGGCGAGCGGATATCCACCCTCAACCGCCCGCGCATCAGCATGAAGGTTGCAGTCATCAGGATGCCGTAGATCAGGAAAATCCAGATGGCATAACTGCGGGCATTGCCGGAGATATGCACGCCAATCGCATCGACGGTGGCATAGCTGGCGATGAAAAGACCGGTGAGCAGCGCAAACAGGATCGAGGCGGTAGAGGCGCGGGATCGGCCAAGCGACAGGCTCATGATGCCGATGGCGACAAGAGCAACGCCGATCGTGCCGTTTTCACTGAGACGTTCGCCGGCAAAGGCCAGTCCGCCCAGCGTCACCAGCAGCGGCACGCTGCCGCGCACGACGGGGTAGACCTGGCCAAGTTCGCCATGCCGATAGGCCGAAACGAGGAAGACGCTGTAGCCAACCTGGAGGCAGGAGGAGCAGACGAGATAGGGCCACGCTGCCGGTAACGGAAGGGGAAACACGAAGGCAAGGGGCACAGCGACTGCGGCCATCGAAAGGCTCATGACCGTCACGGTCCATAGGCGATCGGCACCCGAGCGCAGGAAAGCGTTCCATGTCGCGTGCAGGACTGCGGCGAAGAGCGCGAGCGCAATAACGGTCGCTGTCATCGCCGTTCGCCAGGCACGCCGAGGATGTTTGATGCAGCGAGACGGACGCCGCGCATAGCGGCGTCGCCCTGCCCCATCTGCGCAAGCAGCGTGGCACCCTCCAGCAGCATGAACAGTGCAGTCGCTGCACTCTCCGCCCGGTCCGCCGGCATCTCCGCTTCGAGAATATCCTGCAGACGCTGCCTCAGTCCGTCCTTGTGCCCCGCCACCGCCTGAAACACGGGATGGCCGGCATTGCCGAATTCCGCCAGCGCATGGGCAAACAGGCAACCGTGAAATTCCGGGCTGCGAAACCAGCGCTCATACCAGTCGAAGACAGTGGCGATCTTTTCGCACGGAGTAACGACCTTCTCGGCGAGATCGTCAAGTTGCCTGTTGAATCGGTCCGTCCTGTAGCGCAGGACTTCGACGATCAGGCCGTCCTTGCTTGGAAAATGTCGGTACATTGTCATCTTGGCCACGTCGGCGTCCGCGATGATGCGGTCTATTCCCGTGGTGTGAAACCCCCCGCTTTTGAACAGGGCATAGGCGGTTTCGATGATGCGCTGGCGTTTGTCACTGGTAGCGGCTTGTGACGGCATGAGCTATATCCCGGGTGGTGAGACAGGTCTGTATCACCACTTTGCGCTTTGTTGCCCGCATCGTCAACTGGGATGGTTGGGCCAATCCCTATCTGGCTTCTCGAAAAGCGCGGACGGGTGGGCCGATGGATCGAGCCTCACGGGACGGAGTGAAGTGCACGGCCGGTCCTGCCTACGCGATTCATATCGTATGAAGGGCGCTCGGGATGGGACAGGAAGGCGTACCGAGGTGTATCGACTATTCGCTCGCCTTGAGATCCCATCAGGGGTGAGTAGCGGCCTGCACCGTGGCAGAGTGAGGTCGCTAGAAAACTCTCTGGAGGCCAATCATGCCGATAACAGCAGATCGAAACTCAAGCGCAGACCACTACCCCCGTCGATCTTGGCGCAATATTCGTCTCGTTGGAATTAAGTAAATCGACGTGGCTGGTGACAGCTCTGTCACCTGGCAGCGAGAAGATGTCCCGCCACTCCGTTACTGGAGGGGATATTGCCGGCTTGTTCGCGTGCTTTGCAGCGCTTCGTCAGAAAGCCACCCGGCGAAAGAACATACTTTACCCACTGGTAGTGATCCAGGAGGCCGGGCTGGATGGCTTCTGGCTGGGACGAGTGCTCAGCAAGGAAGCTTGGATTGAGAGCCACATTGTAGAAGCCGCATCAATTGCCATGCCGCGCCGGCATCGCCGGGCGAAGACCGACCGTATCGACGGCGAAACGCTGATCCGCGCTTTGATGGCATGGAAACGTGGCGAGCCTCGTGCGTGCTCGATGGTCAAACTTCTTACACCCGAGGAAGACGACAATCGACGAATTGGACGGGAGCGGAAAACTCTGATTACGGAACGTGTCTTCCACGTCAATCGCATAAAGGGCCTGCTCTTCACGCAAGGAATTCGGGATTACCAACCTGTCAATCGAGATCGCCGCCAACGTCTGGAAGAACTTCGGACTGGCGATGGTCGACCGCTCTCAAAACATTTGATAGCAGAAATATGCAGAGAACTCGATCGCCTCGAATTGTTGCTCACACAAATCAAGGCTGTTGAGGCCGAGCGAGATGCCTTGATCGTTCAGGAGACGCCGGAAACGCCGAAAGAAGCGACCGCGCTTTTAGGCATCAAAGGAATAGGGCCGGAATTCGCTACGATACTCACACGGAGGGCCTGTTCAGACACTTCGACAATCGACGCCAAATTGCATCTTACGCAGGTCTTGCCCCCTCCCCCTGGCAAAGCGATAACGTCAATCGCGAACAGGGCGTGTCTAAGGCGGGAAATCCGCGTTTGCGAGCCACCATGGTCGAGCTCGCCTGGCTATGGTTGCGGCATCAACCGAAATCGACATTAACATTATGGTTCAAAGAGCGCATCGCTCGGAACGCCGGCCGCTTAAACCGCTCGACGAGGACGGGCTATGGTTCCGGCCCGGTCGCTTCGTCTTGGTATCTCATGTTCCCGGCATCCAAGCCGATATCAGGTCTATCGATCCGAGCAGTGTGCAACTCACATTTTAGACAACCTTTCAACTTCCGCGATGGCCCATTTCCGTTCCAGGTCGTGTAAAGGCTTATCTTCGATCCAGCACTGGATCGCGTTGATGCTTTCGTTTGCTCTTTCATCGTCTAGGCGAATTCGGCGAGCTCGAAATCATGGTTATGATAAGCCATGCTCATGCCTTGGGCCGCGATCTTGTCAGCGTATCCGCCGAGCTCCTTGCCGAGAGCTTGCCAACCCTTGGCATCGGTTGGTCGCTGGTCCGGCATCAGATACGGCATGGTGATAACCGTGTTGCCAACAGCCATCTGCTCGGCAATCACCTTGTCGAGCTCGCTTCTCATCCGCACGATCGGAACGTGCGAGGAGATGACCTTGATCTTGTGCTTGTCAAGGAGGGCCTTGAGTTCATCACTGCTCAGCTTCTGCATGTCGACCGTTTCAACATTCGACACGCCCGCGCGGTTCAAGATTGCGAACTGCTCGTCGACGCTTCCGGCGTCGCGCAACGTATACATCTGCGCCGCGACTGGCAGAGGTTTCGCCGCGTCCTGTGCGGACGCCGTCTGCATTCCGGCAAATGACAGGGCCAGAAGTGCCACCGCCGCAGGCATCGACCTTCTTGAAATCGTCATCGTCTCACTCCTCTTTGGCCAGGCTCCAGCGTTCCGGCACCACCCCATTGCGGCGCCGGTGGGAAAAGCCTCGATTGCCGGAATTTTCAACTCCCGGGCAATTTTGCAGTTACAGTTTCAAGTTCTCCCAGGATGATGCCGCATTGGACTTCACGGCGGCGTCGATGAAAGCGAGCCCGGCAATGCCTTCGCGGATGCCCGGGTAGATCACGTCCGAAGCTGGCTTTTCACCGGTGCGAGCTGCAATTATCGCGTCCGCTGCCTCCCGGTAGATTGTTGCAAAGCCCTCCAGATATCCTTCCGGGTGCCCGGCCGGCACGCGGCTGACGCGGGCCGCCGCCGCCCCGCCACCGGCACCGTTGCGGGTGATCGTCCGCGTGGCTTTGCCATAGGGCGTGTAGCTCATCTGGTTGAGCGTCGCGTGGCTCCATTCCAGTCCCGCCTCGTCACCATAAACGCGCAAGGTCACGGTATTCTCATTGCCGACCGCAACCTGGCTCGCCCACAGAATGCCTTTGGCACCGCTGGCATATCGCATCAAAATGTTGGCGCTGTCGTCGAGCTTTCGACCGGGAACGAAGGACGTTAGGTCCGCAAGCAAACGGTCGGGCGTTTCGCCAGTGACGAAGGCGGCCAGATTGAAGGCATGCGTGCCGATATCGCCGATCGATCCGCCAGCACCGGAACGCAGCGGGTCAGTCCGCCATTCGGAACCTTTAGCTCCCGTGCTTTCGGCTGCTTCGGTCAACCAGTCCTGGACATACTCGACCTGCACGTGTCGCAGTTTGCCGATCGCGCCGGTGGCGACCATCTCGCGCATCTGTCGGATCATCGGGTAGCCCGTGTAGTTGTGCGTCAGCACGAAAACCTGGCCGCTCTTTTCGATGATCCCGGATAACTCACGGGCCTCGTCCAGCGTGGTCGTCACCGGCTTGTCGCATATCACATGGAAACCGGCATTGAGGAAGGTGCGGGCAGGACCGAAATGCATATGGTTGGGCGTGACGATCGCCACGACCTCTATGCCGTCGTCACGGGCGCGTTCGCGCTCGGCCATCTCTTCGAAAGAGGCGTAGCATCGATCGTCCGCCAGCCCGAGTTCGCGGCCCGAGGCTAGGGCCTTTTCGGCATTCGAGGACAGGGCCCCGGCCACCAGCTCATAACGATTGTCCAGCCGGGCGGCAATCCGGTGGACGCCACCGATGAATGCCCCCTGGCCGCCGCCGATCATGCCGAGCCGGATACGATGTGGATTTGATGTGCTCACGGTCTGCAACTCCTAAAGGCCGAGGACAAGGCGGTTGGCGGCGCTATCGACTCCAGTTTTAGCAAAGTCGTCGAAGGCATGTTCCGTCACCCGGATGATGTGATCGAGGATGAAACCGGCGCCTTCGCGCGCTCCGTCCTCGGGATGCTTGAGCGCGCATTCCCATTCGAGCACGGCCCAGCCGTCGAAATCATATTGGGTCAGCTTGGAAAACACGGCCCGGAAATCCACCTGGCCGTCACCGAGCGAGCGGAACCGCCCCGGTCGCTCGACCCAGCCCTGATACCCGCCATAGACGCCAGACCGACCAGTCGGATTGAATTCGGCATCCTTGACGTGAAAGGCGCGGATCCGTTCATGGTAGATGTCAATGAAGTCAAGGTAGTCCATCGCTTGCAAAACGAAATGCGACGGATCGTAGAGAATGGCCGCACGGGCATGCGATCCCGTTGCCTCCAAAAACCGCTCGAAGGTGATCCCGTCATGCAGGTCCTCCCCCGGATGCAATTCGTAACAGACGTCGACACCGCTGGCGCCGAAAGCGTCAAGAATCGGCGTCCAGCGCTTTGCAAGCTCCGCAAAGGCCTCTTCCACTAGCCCTGACGGACGTTGCGGCCATGGATAGATATAGGGCCAGGCAAGCGCCCCGGAAAATGTCGCGTGGCTTTTCAAGCCAAGATATTCCGACGCCTTGGCTGCGGCTTTTAGCTGGCCGACCGCCCATTGCTGGCGCTCATCCCTCTTGCCACGCAGATGCTGAGGCGCGAAGCCATCGAACAGGGTGTCGTAGGCCGGATGCACGGCTACAAGCTGGCCCTGGATATGTGTCGAAAGCTCGGTAATCTCGATAGAGTGCTCGGCAAGGCGTCCGCGGACATCGTCGCAATAATTCCTCGACTGTCCGGCAATGTCGAGATCGAACAGGCGCGGATCGGTCGGAATCTGGATGCCCTTATAGCCAAGCGATGCCGCCCATGCGGCGAGGTTGTCGAGCGTGTCAAACGGTGGTGTTTCGCCAAAAAACTGCGCCAGAAAAATCGCAGGGCCTTTGATCGTTTTCATCTTGTACCTTTCGGGTCTGGCTTCATTACTCAATCGTGCGGCGCAACCGAGCAGCGGATAACAAGTTCTGTTTCCAGTTCTATGATTTTGGGCGTGGAATTGCCCGACAGGCGGTCGATCATCAACGCCATCGCCTGACGCCCCATTTCCCGGCGCGGCTGCCGAACGGTGGTCAGAGGGGGCTCGTAGGCATTGGCAAAAATCATGTCGTCGAAGCCGATGACAGACACATCCTTCGGCACGACCCGACCGT
Organism: Rhizobium rhododendri; assembly: GCF_007000325.2. Classification (GTDB taxonomy): domain Bacteria; phylum Pseudomonadota; class Alphaproteobacteria; order Rhizobiales; family Rhizobiaceae; genus Rhizobium; species Rhizobium rhododendri. Next base: position 365,635 of record NZ_CP117269.1, read on the forward strand.
GGATACGCAACTCGCTGATGGCGCCGATCGCCATCTCATCGCTGGATGCAAAAATCGCAGAGAACCGGATTCCAGCTTCAATCAATCGCCGAACTGCTGCCCGACCGGCGTCGATACTGTAATCCCCGGGGATTACCAGATCCTCCCGCAAGTCAATTCCCGCTTCTGTCAGGGCCTGTCGGTAGCCTTCGAGGCGTTCACTGGCAATCGATTCAGGCAACAGCCCAGCGACATGGACAATCTCGCGATGGCCTGAGGAGATCAGATGTCGGACAGCCTCGCGCGAAGCTGCAACGTTATCGACTTTCACGGTAGGTAGATCGATCCCGGGAACCGCTTCGGACGCAATGACTATCGGAGGGAGCAGACCTGGTTGGGCAAGAATTTCAGTGGGGAACTGCCCGGTCATCAGGATGAGCCCATCGGCGTGTTTCTGCCGGACCATGTCGATATGCGCACCAACGCGGCCAGCGTCGTTGCGCGCATCACCCATCAGCACCTTATAACCCGCCTCGCTCGCGACCTCCTCCACGCCCTTGTAGATATCCAAATAAAATGGATTACCGATATCGCGAACCAGTAGAATCACGGTGCGGTTTGACTGGAGACGAAAGCTTCGTGCCTGCGCATTCGGTACGAAATTCGCCTGCTTGATCGCGGCCAGCACCTTTTCCCGCGTCTCGGGCCGCACCCGGTCAGGATATTGCAGGCTCCGGGTCACGGTCGCCGTCGACACCCCGGCCAATGCCGCCACCTGCCTGATATTGCTGGCCTGTTCGTTGCTCATCTCTAGATCCGCAATTGTTTCTGTCGACCGTAGAGTAGCATGAGTGCGAGAAGCGTCGCGCCAAAGATCACCTGCCTTGACCAGACATCAAGATTGAGGGTGATGAGCACGCTTTGCAGTATGGTGAGCGCCACCGCACCCGCCATGGTGCCGAGATACCCGCCGGCGCCGCCGGCCAGCGACGTGCCGCCGATCACCACTGCGATGACCGATGGCAGAACATACTGGTCACCGACGGAAATGAACGATGTGCCGGTATAACCGATGACGCAGACGCCGGTCAGCCCGGCGAACAGCCCGGACAGGCCGTAAAGCATTGTGCGGATCAGCGGCACCGGTAGACCAACGAGGCTGGCGGCACGTTCGTTGGAGCCGATCGCGTAGACCGCAAAGCCAAAGGCGGTCCGACGCAAGACGAAAAGCATCAACGCGGCGATTAGCACCCAGACAAACAGAATTCCGGGGATGCCGAACACGAGCGGCTGATTGATGAACTGCGCCAGCATTGGCGCAGCCGCGCCCGACGGAACGCCTTGCGAATAAACCACGAGACCACCCTGGATCACCGCCGTCATGCCGAGCGTCATAACCAGCGGCGGAATGCGCACGAAAGTGATGCCGATACCATTGACGATGCCGATCAGCGCCGGCACGGCGGCGCCGACCACGACGGCGAGCAGAATGCCGCTATTTTGGCCGTTCATCATATTGCCGGCCAAAACGGCTCCGAAGGAAATCATCGCTCCGACAGAGAGGTCGATGCCCTCGCGACCGCCGAGGATGACGATGTTCTGCCCGGCCGCGACTATGCCGAGGATGGCGGCAACGGTCAGTAGCCGAATGATCTGGTCGCCGCGGGCAAAACCCGGCGACAGTAGTTCGCCGATGATGAGCAAGGCGATCGAGGCGGCAATGGCGATGGCCAGCGGATCACGCAGCCAGGTGTAAACCCGCGAAGTAGCAATGGTCATCTCAGCGCCTCGTCACAAAAACACCGCCCGCAAGAGCTGCGAGCACGATCAGTCCCTGCACCAGGGTCTGATATTCGAACGGCATGCCGGCAAAGAAGATGACATTGCCGATCAGCCCCAGGACCAATGCGCCGGCAATAGAGCCGAGCGAACTTCCAAAGCCTCCTGCCAACGCAGTTCCGCCGAGCACGACGGCGGAGACCGACGACAGCGCCAGTGTGGCGCCGAGCAGCGGATCGCCCGAGGCCGTCTCGCCGGTCAGGCACAGCGCCGCAAATGCCGAAAAGCAGCCGGAAATCGCATACGCTCCGATGCGAATGGCATTTAGTCGCAAACCGGTCTGGAAAGCACCGGCCCGGTTGCCGCCGGCGGCTAAAAGATGCGTGTGAAACGGCATCCGCGACAATGTCAGCGCAAAGGCAAAGGCGGCGATCAGGATCCACAGCACGATCGGCAGTTCTAGCATCGAGCCGGCATAGGTTTCCCAATAGGCCTGCGGAACCGAAAGACCGGCCTGGGGCATAACCCAGATTGCCAGGCCGGCGAAAACGATGCCTGAGGCAAAAGTCGTGACGATCGCCTGAAGGCGCAACACAGCGATGAAGATGCCGTTTATGATGCCACATGCCAGCCCCACCAGGATGCCCACGCCCAAGCCGATCCAGATCGCGCCGATGCCGGCATCATCGCCGCCGATAGCCGCGATAACCGATACCGTCACCACATTGACCAGGGCAGCGATACTGCCGACCGACAGGTCGATGTCGCCGCCGAGAATGACGTATGTCTGGCCGATGGCAACCAGGATGAGCGGCAGAAAAGTGGTCAGGTTCGACTGCAGGACGCCCGCCTCGATGAAGGAGGGCTGCAGGAAGGTATTGATCGCGGCAAGGAGGATCAGGACGACCAGGGTGATGGTCCACGGTTCCTTGCGCAGTGTCGATAGAATGCTCATACGGCGTCTCCATAGGCGGCGCGCGTCATGTTAACGGGATTGATGTCGTTGCCGGAAAGTTCTGCCGAAACCCGTCCGCCGTTGAAGACGAGAACCCGGTCGGCGAACTCGATGATTTCGGAATCTTCTGAGGAATAGAAAAGGATCGTCGCACCCGCATCAGCCTGCTGGCGCATCAGCGCAAAAAGATCAGCCTTCGCGCCAAGGTCGATGCCCTTGGTCGGGTCGTCGAGGAGAAGCAGCTTGGGCGAGGTCGCCAACCAGCGGGCGATGAAGATCTTCTGCTGGTTGCCACCCGACAGGGTGCCGATCGGCGCATCCATGTCGGAAAACTTAGTCTTCAGGTCCTCGGCGACCTTGCCGACCCTCTTTTTAAGCCCCGACGGCCGGATTACCGAGATCTTCTCCCGGACCATCAGGGCGGCGACGATGTTCTCGAAGATGGAACGGCCAGGGAAGGCGCCGTCGCGACCGCGATCGCCCGAGACATAAGCGATGCCCTGGCGAACCGCATCGGCGGGCTTGGCGATCCTGATTGTCTGGCCGTCAAACGACGTGGTGCCATCCGTGAACGGCGCCGCGCCAAACAACCCGCGCAGCAGGGACGACTGTCCCTGCCCCTGCAGGCCGGCAAGGCCGCATATTTCACCGGGATAGGCGTCGAAGCTGACGTTCCTCACGGTTGCATTGGAGACCGCGGCAACGGAAACACTGGCGGAGGATGTGGCAGGGCGCGCAGGCCGTGCCTCGGCCACACGCACGTCGCCGACCATGTCGCGAACCACTGCTTCGCGGCTGGTTTCGGCAATTGCCCGTTCAGCGGTTGTTGCGCCATTGCGCATGACTGTGACCTGATCGCAGACGGCAAACACCTCGTCGAGCCGGTGCGAGATCATGATCGTCGAAACGCCCTCCGCCTTCTTTTCCTGGAGAATGTCGAAGAGACGCTGCGACTGCCGGCCATCTAGCGCTGCCGTCGCCTCGTCCATGATCATCAGGCGTGCGTCTTGGGCAAACACCTTGAGGATCTCGACGATCTGGCGCTGGTCTGGCGGCAGGTTTCCTACAATGGCGGCCGGGGTCAGGCCCTCGCCCACAACACCATCGAAAAGCGCGATGAGCGCATCGGCAAGGCGCTGCATTTCCTTGCCATCGACGAAGGGGCCGGCCTTTATCTCGCGACCGAGAAAGATGTTGTCGGTAACCGAAAGCTGCGGCACCAGACTGAGCTCCTGGTAGAACAGCGCGATGCCGGCTTTTTCCGCGTCCCGCGGATTTCTGAAACTGACGGACGCACCGCCAAACTCAAGCGAGCCGCCGCTCGGCGCGACGGCACCCGCTATGATCTTGCAAAGCGTGCTCTTACCGCAGCCGTTGGCGCCAAGAAGCGCATGGATCTCGCCCTCACCGACCGTCAGTCGGCCATCGGTGAGCGCCCGTACGGCGCCAAAATTCTTCTGTATGCCGTCCGCTTTCAAAGCGTTCGTCATTCCACTCGCTCCCATGTCGTGCAATCGTCGCGGGCGCCTAGGCGGCCCGTCGGAGAAACAGGGCCGGCGTCGGTTCGCCGGCCCCTGGCGCATTACTTGAAGAACTGCGCAGCTTGGTCTGGCGTGACCTCTGCGGTCACCGACCAATAGCCCGGCTTGCCGTCCGCGCTCTTGATATTGTCGCCCAGGTTGGCCGCATCGACAAACGGGATCGGGATGTAGATCGCATTGCCATAAGTGCCACCGAAAACGCCATCCTTGAATTCCTTGCCTTGCAGCTTTAGGACAGCCACATTCAGTGCACTGGCCATCACGCCGGGCGGGTTGGCGGACGCACCGGAATTGTATTTCTTGTCGGCCCAGCGCTCCATGAAGTCCTTGCGGACCTCACCGGTCGCCGCGATGGATGCCGCCTTGCCGGCACCCTCGATAGCACGCCATGCGCCATCCGCCATGCCGTCCTGCACCCAGACGCCATTGATGTCTGGATAGGTTGCAAGCAAATTCTGCATTGCCTGTTGGCCCTGCGCCTGGTCCCAGTTGGCATTCGCCTGATTCAGGAGCTTGATGTCCGGGTATTTGGCAAAGATTTCCTTGTAGCCTGCGACCCTGCTTTCGTTGGCAGGATTGCCGGCTATGCCGTTAATGGCAACGACATTGCCCTTACCCTTCAGCGCGTCTGCGAGCCATTGGGCCGACTTGCGAGCCCAGTCCTTCTGGTCGATGCCAACATAGATCGCATCCTTAGAGGAGGCCTCCGCATCGGTGGCGACCACCAGAATATTGCGCGCCTTGGCCTGCGCGAAGATAGGATTGAATGCAGTTGGGCTGCCGGGATCGATGATGATCGCATTGACGCCCTGGTTCATGAAGTTACGAACATGACCAATCTGTCCTTGCACGTCGACATTGCCGCTCTGGACAACGACCTCGACCTTCACGCCCTTTTGGGCCCAAGCCGCCGCGGCGGCCTTGGCTTCCTCAATCATCTGAGTTCGCCATTCGCTGCCGACGAACGCGTTCGAAATCCCGATTTTGTATGCGCCGTCCTGAGCAAAGGACACAGTTGAGATGCCGACAAGAGTTGCTGCGGCAAGAGCAAACAATTTAATCACAGAAACCTCCTCCAACCGAATGTTACCGGTTACATTCTGAAATGTAACCGGTAACACATTTCGGTCAAGCAATTTTTGAAACTATAATCAGTATTACCGGTGCGTTCGTGCCGATGCGGAGCAGGAGAGGATGAAAAGCCAACCCAACGCGATCGGCATCCTGCAGGCCGATTGCTATAATGGCTTCAATCCTCTCTTCGACCGAACCAAGAAACAAACCCCGGTGACGCCAGCCTTCTGGTTTGCCCATACGCGGCGAAAGTTCTTCGAGCTGGCCGATGTCTCGCGCAATGCCCGGTGGGGCAAGCGGGCGCGGATACTTTCCCTGCCCGACGGCGAAAGAGGGCGGGGCGCACCTGATGCAGGCGCAATCGTCGAAAGCCCTGTCTCCACCTTCGTATATCAGCTTTATCTACATGGCTTCATCACAACCGATGGAAGGAGCATAATGACGCCTAGACCACTTGAAAACGAACATAAGAGGGATTTGAGCAGCAAAATTATCGCCGATCGTTTGCGCTGGCGGCGCAATGACATTGTTTAGTCGATATTCCGGGGAATTGCGTTCTGTAGATCATCAGACAGCGGCTAAAGATTAGGTGAGATCGATTCGCCAGATTGTCGGGTCGTCTGCCAGGACCAGGACGAATTTCGAGACAGACGCTCTATGATTTCGGCCTCAATCTGCTAGAAATTACGAAGCAAATTTTTTCGAAAAACTGCAACTCGAGCGTTTGAATTGATGAGACGAAATCCTATGCTAGCGGAGTGCAATATCTGTTAGATCAAGAAACGCTTGTATATTAGGCAGTAACCTTTACCGTCATCGTTTGCAACATTGAGAGCCGATGTTGCTTCGACGCGAGCTTTGTTAATGATGTAATTTTCGGTTGCATAACCGATCGGATCAGGTTAGCGTCACCATTGATATTAATCGAACGATGAAAGTCGTTCAAGCACAGCATACTCGCCAAGCTTGCATTTTTCTACGGCTTCGGCCGCGTGAAATGTGCACAGCATGCCGGCTCTATAGCCTTCCTGTGTCACGGAGCATTCATTCCTAACTTATGCAAGATTGGCATGAAATAAATTACTGCCCAATATTCAAGAGGCCAATATCCGATCAACGTGACGGAGCTGACGGTGGACATGGAGTTCTCAGCAATATCGAACGTCATGTTGGATTTTATAACAGAGACATCCCGTGCTCAAGACAGGGATGAAGTGTTTTCATCGTTAGGCAAAGTATCCCGACATTTCGGCTTCAGCTGCTTTGTCGTTTCCGGAATACCATTACCAATCGAACGCCTTGAGCCCTATCTTATCTTAAGCGGCTGGCCGATAGAATGGTATAATCGCTATCTGGAAAACAATTACGTGCATACCGACCCTGTAATACTCTTGAGTAAAACCCGTGACAGAGAATTTATCTGGTCAGATTTGCTGAACGATCACAAGCTCGACCGGCAAAGCCGTCGCGTCATGAGCGAGGCGAGTGAATTCAAGATGCTCGATGGTCTGTGCGTTCCATTGCATGCCGCGACCGGGCTTCAGTCGATAATCAGCTTCGGAGCAGAAAAGGTCGATCTCTGCGTATCGGCTCGAAGAGCTCTGTATGTCCTATCGGCCTACGCGCTTAGCTTGCTGCGTGAGCAGAACGCGAAAGAAGCAAAGCAGACGACTAAGAATCTGCCAAACATAACACCGCGAGAACGCGAGATTATTCAGTGGTGCGCCGCTGGCAAGACAGCGACCGAGATCGCGGATATTCTAGGACGATCGCATCGGACAATTCAAAATGAAATATTCAATCTTCAGCGGAAACTCGATGTCGTAAATGCGCCTCAGATGGTTGCCGAAAGCTTTCGGCTTCGAATTTTACGTTGAGGTCGCTCGTGTAGATTTCAGTGACGGTTGATGTTTCTTCCCTATGGCCCGGAAAGCAGTGGCGTTGCGCGGGGTGAGCATTACACTCGCCTGCCGCACCTTCTAGGTCAGTGAGACCTGCTACCGTCCAGCGCCAAGCTGGACGACGAGAACGAGCAGATTGCCGATCTCCTGATCGGCCGAGGGAAATGAACCGCTTCGTGACGGTCAACGAACCCGAGCTAGCCCAGCGTAAAAATGCGATCAACCGGTGGCTTTCCATGGTCTTCACATGCACTGCGGAATATCAGCCGCTCGCCAGCATCTCGACGAGTGCCTGCGCATCCGCCTTGTCAGTCTTCTCTGGCCGCGCCTTCTTAGCATCTGAGGCACGCCGCGCATCCATGCAGATATAGGAAAGCCAAGATTCTTCAGCCCATGGTAAAGCCAGGGCGTAAGCGATCCTCTCTCAAGCCCGACCTTCACGAGATGATCTTTCCATCTCTTCAGTCGCTAGGCGATCTTTGACGGTTGCTATCCACAGTCCCACGCCACACTACCTTGCATTCCTGATCAATAATGCAAATGTGGGTGCACTTGAGACTGACGTCCAATACAACATATATTTGCATCGCTGCTCTCCGTAAGGTCTTCGACAAACCAAGGCGGATGTTCTCATCAGCCGAGGGTGGCAGCAACCTCATATATGGAATGTATTATCAGCTTTTCTCAGCGCCAGACAGCACCGCCGAATTGGGCGGTGGCGTCTTTCGGCGTGATGCCCGAAAGGTCACAATGATTGGGGTTGTCCGGAACCGGCGCTTGCAGCAATCGCGCGCTCTTGACCGGCGCCTTGATCACGCAATAAGCGTCGAAGCGTTGTGGCAGTCCCGGCAGCGTAGTGGCGAAATTTCCATTTGGCTTACAATTGACACTCGCTCCCTCCATACGACCGGATTGATTGACCGCCTCACCACTGAAGTCACACGTCTTCCCTGTTGAGGATCCCGGTTGGCCTTTAGGCCCAGTCAATGTTACCCCTCGTATGACCACGCCAGTCTCGACTGGCGTGACACCGGCAGTAGCGTTGTTTTTGACCTTCATGGTCTCCCCGGCTATGCCCGGCTCCACCATAGTGAACATCAGTGCGACAGCAAGGACGAATTTGAAAGCTCGTGTTGTCGTAATCATCACATTTCTCCTCCTCTAGATGAACCGATAAAAATTAGCTGCCAATTCCGCAGAACTCCTTTGACGAATGGACCGAGAAGTGTCTATGGCCTTTCATCGAAATCTGATGAGATAGTTGACAGCGACATTTCGTGGGCGAGTTTCGGTAGATCTGCGGGTTGGCTTTTTGGCGAACCCGTCTGTGTTCTCGAGATGGACGTTCCCGCAGCAGTAGCCTGCTGCGAAATGCCTGCGGGCTGCGTCACGTCATAGGAATGCGAGTGAACCTGAATGGCCTCATATTGAAGCGAGCGGACAACATTGGCAACGTTATTGCCGGTTGGATCTTGTCGCTGCATCGCATCTGGGTCCATCCCGGCACCAGCATCGAATCCGCGTAAAAATAGCCCGCGATAGTCTGGAATCCGAAATTCCGGACTGACACCGTAGTTTCGCTCGCCGTACAATCCTCCCAGAACGGCATAGAGCTCAGGGTAAGCGACGACCAAAATATACCGTCCATCGCAGAGCATCCCACTTTGGGCCTCGACGCGAGTACGAGGGAACTCAGCCGCGGTGCCGGCTACCGAGCTCGAACCAGCGCAAGCCGCATTTGCCCAGACCTTGTTGGGCGAGCCAGAGACAGGACCGACCTGGCCGGCAAAGGAGCATACTGCGCCAATGGGAGGTCCTGCGAACAATATCGGCTTCCTCCAATGAGATTGAATCCTAGGGCTGCGCGCGAAGCCCGGGTTCGAAGGTTTAGCGCGCCAGGCCGCTCCGTTGTATCGGCTCCGGCTACCAGCGCCGAAGCCAGTATAAGCCTTTGAGCTCTCAGGCAGGATTGATGACCCAGCTATTATCTTCCTGCAAAGTGCCGACGAGATTGTAGACGGCCGATGGGAATTTAGCCTCGCTGGTCTGCGTGATAGTGTCGATGCTGAGAACCGATCCAATTCTCATGTTCGCTCCTGCAGCGATCCAGTAGCTCGGCGTCGGGGTAAATGTGTGCGTCAGGTTCGTGCCTGCCTGGACGACATAGGTTCCCGTTCCGGACATCCCAATTCCAACTGAGAAACGGTTGTTTGGGACCGACGGGGCGTCCTTGATTACGAGTGAACCAGCTGGATCGCCCTTGACCGGAACACTTAAGCCAGGACCACCATCAAGAGAAAACGTGGTCGTATTGGCGCCGGCAGGGCTGCAATCTTGATCACCGGACGCAAGAAAGTCTACGCCGGGGATCAGTTGACCAGTGTCGCTCCAAACAAAATTATAGTCGATTTCCCAGGTAAACTTTATCTGGTTGCCGACCCGAATTTGATACGGTGAGCAGAACCAAGCCAGTGAAAAGACGTCTGCCACCGGCTGCGGCATCTTCTGATAGACATAAAACGTCCATGCCTGGGCTGACTGATTCTTGAGAAGCAGTGAGTATTGAGTTCCCTGTGTAAGCGCCTGGCTCGCAGGCTGCGAAGCACGTGCCTGATCGGTGATTTCCTTCTTCGCGTAGCTTATATGCAAAGTCATGGTAGTTCTCCCCTTAGTACATTTTGATCGTAGATTGACTCACGCAAATGCAGCCGCTTGACCCTCTTAGAGATCACTTGAATGGTGTGAAGAGTGGTTATCGCTAGCTGCGATCTACTCGTTATAGTTTTTGATGAAACCGGTAAATGAGTAGATTTACTCTGTCGGGATAAGCGGAAGTTACCTATAATCGACGTCATTTGCATATCGTCTCTCTCCATGCAGGCGTCACATTAGAGGAAGCTACGCCACTAGAAATTCGCTCAATCGTTCGAAATAAGTATTTCTACTCATTTTTTGCAAGAACAAGATCGTGCATAGTGATCCAAATGGGGGCTGGACCTATGATAAGGATTTTCGTCGGACATAAGAATGTAGACAGCGCTATCATGGAGAAAATCTGGCGCTTCCGACACCAGCAATTCGTGGAAGGTCGCGGCTGGGAGGCTATTCGCAAAAGTGATGGAAGGGAAAGTGATGAATTTGATCACGAGACCGCCATACATTTCGTTGTACTCAAGAGTGGGGCGATAGTTGGATATTCCCGACTGCTACCAACTACGCAGCCACATCTTCTTTCGCATGTATACCCACAAATCATGCAGGGTCATGAGTTGCGTCGATCGCACGACATTTTCGAGTGGACACGGTGTGCCGTCGGAAGACGTGACGAGGTGATCGGTGGCGTTCCCGTTTCGCGTGTTCTCATGGTCGGTGTTCTAGAATTTTGCCGTGCTGCTGGCATTAGCTCTCTAATTGTTCAGACGCATCCAAAGCTGATCAATTCATTGCTGTCCAATGGATGGGAAATATCGTTGCTCGCACAGGTAACTCTCTACGACGATCAACCGATCGTACCTCTTGAAGTTAGACCTTCTTCGCGACCTACCAATATTTTCGCCAGCTCAAGTTCCATAGTAGACGATGAGCGTGATCGCCTAATACGGATCTTCACTGATCAAAACCCATTCTCCCATCCTCTGTGACCGATGGACATGATCCGCCATGGCTGTCTTTCGAGCTTTCGCCAGGCATCACAGCAGTGATTGACAATGTCGTCGTATCATTTGAAGACTCGGTTCGAAAGGCAGTTTTCGCGCATGAAGTGCCAGAGGTTTTCGACCGGGTTTAGCTCCGGCGATTTCGGCGGGAGTGGTAGGATGGTAATGTTTTCAGGCACGACGAGATGATTGGAAGTGTGCCAGCCTGCCTGATCCATGATGAGGATGGCGTGCGCATCCTCATCAACATGGCGGGCGATTTCCGGCAGGTGCAGCGTCATCGCGTAGGTGTCACACCACGGCATGACGAGAGCTGCCGCTTTGCCAAGCTTCGGGCATATTGCACCGAAGATGTAGGTGGATCGAGTTCGCTTGTCGTGCGGCGCGGACGGCCTTGAGCCGCGCTTGGCCCAGCGGCGCGTGATCTTGTTCTTCTGACCGATCCGGGCCTCGTCTTACATGAGGGTTCATGTGCCAACGTCATCGTGCCATATTTTTCTCCTTTAAAATTCCAGACAATCATTGCGAGTTTGGGGCGGCGCTGTGCGGCAGCCTTGGCTGCGTAACCTTACATGCGGTCGGGTTCAACTTGGAACCCATAACCATAATGCCTCATGCACGAGGCAAGCCCCAATGAGCACGACCAACCTGGAACGCGGTTCTTGGTTGACCATTGACGAAGACGGTCGTGCTCCTCGCACAGCCAGAAAATGCTGGCTGTGATTTCTATGCTGCTCGGAGAACGGCTCCGGCCGGGATTTCGCCGTTTTCGGTATAGCGCCAGAGCGCGATCAGAAGCTTGCGTGCCATCGCGACGATCGCGATACGTCGTGCCCGCCCTTTCAAATCGCCAACCCTCTGGTAGAACCAGGCAGCGAGTTCGCTTTTCGGCTGATATCGTAGCCAAAGCCAAGCTGCCTGGACCAATGTCTTTCGCGCTCGAGCGTTGCCTGCTCGACCGATGCGCCGGTCTTTATCGACATTGCCACTTTGGTGCGGCATGGGCGCAAGGCCGACGTAACTCGCCAACTGTTTTCTATTACCAAAATGGCGGTAGAAGACCTCGCGTGTCAGCACCGCTGCGAAGTTGTCACCAATGCCGTAAATTTCGCTGAGTGCTGTCAATCCACGTCAGAATTCTGGACGGTTGCCGTCATGGGCACTGACGAGCACTTTGACCTCGCCGCCTTCGAGTCCCCTCCCCGCCGCTCGCAGACGTAAGCCGTCCGAATTTGTACGTGGCCGCCAGATCGGGCTCGCGCCAATTAGACCATTGATATTTAGGAGCTATATCGGGATAGGCGTAGTTAATCTGGCCCTTATTTCCGTAACCAAATATTAACCATAACGGCCCCCTATCACCTCTGGTAAGTATCCCTTATCGATGGAGGTGGCTGACTTGAATCGCAAAACAACGAATTAGATACGTGCACTATCGATCGGCGGTCAAGACCATTGATCTGCAGGTTTTATGACCATGCGGTCACCCTCAAATGCTGTCGTCGATCGCCGCGCCTACGAAACTGGACGAACTGTTGACCCACCAGGACATCGAAAAGCTGCGCCACTTGGTCAACGGAGCGTCGGGCATATCAGCTGCGCGCGCTTACCTCCGACCTTGCCTACGGGCCTAGTCGCTGGCCGCGACCGGCGCCTCCCTCCCCTAGTCCGCAACCGACCGAGGCGCTGCTGCTGAAATTCGTCGTCCACCATCTCTGGCTACCCGAACAGCGCGACATCGATCCTCACCTCGCGGTATGCCAGCCGATGACCAGCAAAACCCGCGCTACCAACGGTTCCTTCGATCGTCGGGTCCGACACGGTGCGCCGGCGGCTTGCCAGTTTGTTGACACTGACGAAATGGCGCGTCTTCTCTCCTCCGTCGCAGAAGGCCGCGATACGCCCTGCTGTCCAGGCGACGCCGTGACCAAGGAAACGCAGCCCGGCGTCTTATAGCCAAGCGGTGAAGGCGGCCGGGGGCGCCTTAGTATCGGGCATTGCGACGACTGACCCGGCTTCGGGCAAATTGTCGATTCTCGATCGGAACGAGAGTCACGTCTAGATGAGATCTCAGCCCGATTGCAGTCCGACCGCGCGTAGTGGGCCGCCACCGAAGAGGCGGCGCTGTGACGGTCAGATGCCCAAGCTGGCCGAGATCACCTGCAGGAAATCAGACGGCGTTTCGATATCATACGCCTCTCACGCGAGCGCTGACAGATCGGCTATTAAGATCTTCTTACATTGGCACATCTCGATACATGGCCTGTTCGTCGTCCCAGTGCCGGTGATGATACCAATACACAGGCCTGTTACAGGCGGGCCCGAATTGACGAATTTCTGAAGCCCGGAGAAATCGACGGAAAGGTTGTCGCCACACTTAAGGGGCGCGTGCTGCTAGAAATCTGACCCGCGCCGAGTTGGCCCATTTTTTGGGCTCCGCCCCAGCCGCGTATGGTCAGTGTGAAAATGGCAAAACGGAACTGACCGCAACGCCCATAATACAGATTTACGAAGTTCTTGGTATTTTGCCCGACTACCTACTTTTCAATGCCGCTTCGGACCTATGGCGCGACGATCCAGGCCAGATGCATAGGTGCCGTCACATGCGCAGCTGGCGCAGCCGTTGCCCCGCCTGAAAGCCTCGAGACCCGTCGCCACTGCGCTGGAGGTGTCAAGCGCGCTCTATGCCCGGTAGGCCTCGCGCGTTCCCGCTCTACGCGGTCGCGCCGCTCGCGAAGCTCAAGAAATAGGTCTCTAGCAGAATATTTGCCGCGTCCCTATTTCTCTGGTCATTTTGACGCTCAAGAGCCAGGAAGCGCTGATCGTAGCCAGAGAAAACGCGATCGAGCTCCGCACGCGTCACCTCGGCAGTTGGGTAGATAAGACCAAGCCGTCGGGCGCCTGCGGTTCTCATAGCTACGCTAGGTACGCCACTTAAGCGCCTGCTGGGGGACCATGGACGTGACGACCGTCGATAGGCTTTGCTTGGTATTGGATGCTTCAATGCAAGCGACTCCGCGAACAGGGGTTGGGTTGTCCTTGATCGGCTGCAGCGCGAGATAGGCTAGGACGTCAGGAATGGTGATTGCCACGGCGCTGAATCCGATGAGCAGCGGCCATTGCGTTCGAGAGCCGCCCCTGAAGTCATCGGTTGGGCCGCGCAGCTATGACGCGATGTCGATGAAACTTTCGCCGCATCTGCACATCGATACCGGCAATCGCCCTCGGGTGGTTATCAACCCGCTCCGAGATCTGGACATAACGAGCGTCTTCGTTCATTCCCGCCATCTGACTGCTTCCTGCCGATGTTTTAATTTCCGATGAATGAACTTCTGCTGTGCCAGTCTATTGCTAGACGTAGATATGAAACGAAAACCATGCTGCATAGTTGGCGACTAGGGATCAGATTTTTAGTGCGCCAGCGGATTTCTACGACATTTTACGAATACCGAGAGCTCAGCGCCTAAGGCATCATCTCCACGCGTCTATCACGGCTTCGGGGTCGCGGCGCAGGCTCAGGCCTCGGCCGGTGTAAGTTGGAAACAGCGCCGGCCGGAAACCCGTAGAACCTCACTCATAACTTGGTACGGATTGAAGTTTATTCGCCAGGCCATCAGCCACCAGTTCGATCGGATGTCGTTGGCGACTGTGAACCTAATCGACCTTCCGTGAGCATGCCGGCCGACTTGAGCAACGACTTACGCCGTCAGGCCGAACGGGCTTCTAGATAAGATTGCTTATCATTTGTCACTGGCGACTCACGTTTCGACTTACTCAACTGTCAGCGGAGTTTATTGCACCTTTCCTATCATTTGTATGGATGTGCGGCGGGCGACCGATGCCCCGAAGGCGCGGCCTGAGAAGTCCGACAAGGCGGACGCGCAAGCACTGGCCGAGATGCTGGCGAGCGGCGGGTATTCTGCAGTATATGGAAGACCATGGAAAGTCATCGGCTAAAGGCCTTGTTGGGCGCGCGAGCGACTCGTCAACGTCAAGCGCCAGCTTTATAGGCAAGTTCGTGGGCTGCTGCGACCGTTCGGCATCAAAAATTCGGCTTGAGCCGGAGGTAAGCAATTCGATGGGAGGTGCGATCTTCCTGCACCGACATGATGGTCTTTATATCGGGATTGCGGCACTTTTTGATACGCTCGCAGGGCTTCGGTGGAATTGGCCCGCCTGGATAAGAAGGTGCGGCAAATATCGGCCGCATCAAAGCGTGCTGGCATCTGATGTCGGCGCCTGGCGTCGGACCGCTGACCTCCCTACGCTTGGTGGCGCCGGCGGAAAATTCGCGGCGCTTTGGGAAAAGCCGATCCACGGTTCTTACGTTGGCGTGACACCCAAAAGGTACCAGTCGGGCGATCGAGATGTGACAGACTCGATCTCCAGCCGGGGACGATATCTTACGGTATTATCTCTATGAGGCAGCAGGCTGCCTCCTAGCAGCGGTGACCGCGCCGTGCGCCTTGCGAAGCTGGGAGTTAAATTTGGCGAAATGATTGGGTCCAAAGCGGGCGCGATCGGCGGTGGTACGCAAATTGTCCGTCCTGCTGTTTGGGCTTTGGAAAAGTGAGGATCATCTCCAAGCCGTGCCGGGCGGCAAAGCCTTTTGCAACCGTTTTTTTTGAAGTTCACTCGCGGATATAGTTTTCAATGGCCATGAGGGACGTGACCGGACCGGGTCTGACGAATATGAGACAGTTGGATGCGGATCGAAGACCGCGTAAGTACACTGCATCGGCCCTGGATATGAGGCGAAAGGCCCCGGGTAGTGGTGGCGGAGATGCATAGACCGCACTACGAAGAGAACAATGGGACGCTTGTTATGCTTCAACCGGATTGGGGATAAGCGAAAGCACCCTGACTCAGCAACCAAATGTATATAACTGACTTTGACCAGATGCGAGAGATCAATCAATGCGGCGCTCATTTCCAAGACCTAGTTCGTTCTTTCTGCATTGCTTCGGTTCTTGGCGGAGGGCCCGGCGAGGTTCACTCAAGAAGTTGTCGCTTGAACTGGCCCTGGCGGAGATGCAGTAATGCGGAAGCATCCAGGGCATCTCTCATAGAGCGCGGGGCCATACCCGGCGCGCCTCTTTCCAAGCCGCATCCATTGGCTTAGGCTTAGGCGATGGGGTTCATCCGGCCCCTAACATCCCTTCTATGACGTATTGGCGGGTCCCCGAACTTTACAATTGTAAAGTCCTTGTGCGAGTTACGCTCGTTAATTTCTGCTTAGCGAAAAATCCCTTGAAGAATCGGACTCTCTCTGTCATCCGTGACGGTAATGATCTCGTTTAGTGATCGTAACCGTCAAGAGGACAGA